>NZ_JBEZJZ010000004.1:0-185963 GCF_040651455.1 Streptomyces sp. NPDC048483 | reverse complement strand
CCTGGACACTCGCCCCGGCCGGCGCATAACCACAAGGGGCTGCCCGGCCTACGGCCGACCAGCCCCCCAACAAGATCTTCACCGGTCTTCTAGGCCCTGTCGTCAAACTCCCGTCGTTCGCCCGGAGGGCGGGCCTCGCGGCGTCTGGTGCGTGCGATCGCAAGGCGGAGGCTCATCCCGGTACTGGGCGTACCGGGATGAGCCCGACAACGCAGCGAGCGCGCGTGCCAGGCGTCGCGAGGCAGGCGTCGCGAGGCAGGCGGGAGTTTGACGACAGGGCCTAGCCGAGGGCCCACAGGGGGAGCGCTTCCCGGCGTTGTGCCCAGGCGTCGGGCAGCGCATCCGTTCCGGTACGGGCCGCCACCACTCCGCCCGCGATGGCGCAGGTGGTGTCCACATCGCCCAGGCCGGCGGCGGTGGCCCAGAGGGCGGATTCCAGGTCGTCGGGGTGCCGGGCGGCGCACCACAGTGCGTACGGGACGGTGTCGTCGGCGCGGACGCGGCGGCCGCTGCCGAGGGTCTCCGCGGCGGCTGCGGGGTCGGTGTCCGGCGGCAGTTCGGCGGCGCGCAGCAGGCCCTGGCGTACCGCGCCGTCGGGGGTGCGGGCGGCGACCGCGGCGGGCGCCGGGGCCTCGCCGCGGGCCGAGAGGGCGGCCGCCACGGCCACCGCCACCGCGCCCGCGACGCCCTGGGGGTGGGCGTGGGTGACGGCGGCGGAGCGCGCGGCCTGTTCGGCGGCGCGGTCGAGGTCGTCGTGGAACCAGGCGCCGAGCGGCGCGACCCGCATGGCGGCGCCGTTGCCGAAGCTGCCCTCGCCGCCGAAGAGGGCGGTGGCCAGCGCCTGCCACTCGTCGGGGGCGGCGGCGACGCGGGGCAGCAGGGCGTGCATACCGGGGCCGTAGCCGCGGCCGGGGTCGGCCTGGTAGCGGGCGGCGAACTGCTCGGCGAGCGCCCGCGAGCGCACTTCGCCGTGTGCCTCCAGTACGGCGAGGAGGTCCAGCGCCATGGCGGTGTCATCCGTCCAGTGCCAGTGCGGATCCGGCGGCGCGGTGCGCTCCGCGATCAGCCGGCGGGCCTCGGCCTCGGGCCGGAACAGCGAGAAGAACCGTTCCCCGAAGGCATCGCCGAACGCCAGCCCGTCGATGGCGGCGTACGCGGCGGCCTGATGGGGGCGCCCCCTGCTCGGAGCTTGTCGACGGGCTTGGGGGAGGTCATCCATACGGGGATCCTGCCACGCCGGGGGGACCGACGGCCGGGGATTGCCGCGGCCCGCGCGCTCAGCCCTCCGCCGCCCCCTGCGCGATCGCCTCGGCCACCTCGGCCGTACGGGCCTCCTCCTCGGCGGCGAAGCGATCCGCGTCCAGCTTCTCGGCCAGTTCCTCGTCCTGGGCCATCAGCAGGTCCAGGTTGGAGTCGCCCATCTCGAAGACGCCCATGTCCACGTAGGCGCGCTGGAGGCGTTCGCCCCACAGGCCGATGTCCTTCACACACGGCACTATCCGGCTGAAGAGCAGCTTGCGGAAGAGGTGCAGGAATTCGGACTGCTCGGTGAACTCGGCGGCCTCCGCCGTGGGTATGCCGAAGTTCTCCAGCACCTCCAGGCCGCGCAGCCGGTCGCGCATCAGATAGCAGCCCTCGATGACGAAGTCCTCGCGCTCGCGCCGTTCGGCGTCGGTGAGCTGCTTGTAGTGGTCGCGCAGCGCCATCCGGCCGAAGGCGACATGGCGGGCCTCGTCCTGCATGACGTAGGCGAGGATCTGCTTGGGCAGCGGCTTGGTGGTGGTGTCGCGGATCATGCCGAAGGCGGCCAGCGCCAGGCCCTCGATCAGCACCTGCATGCCCAGGTAGGGCATGTCCCAGCGGGAGTCCCTGAGGGTGTCGCCGAGGAGCGACTGGAGGTTGTCGTTGATCGGGTAGAGCATCCCGATCTTGTCCTTGAGGAAGCGGCTGTAGATCTCCGCGTGCCGGGCCTCGTCCATGGTCTGGGTGGCGGAGTAGAACTTCGCGTCGAGGTCCGGGACGGACTCCACGATCCGGGCGGCGCACACCATCGCGCCCTGCTCGCCGTGCAGGAACTGGCTGAACTGCCAGGAGGTGTAGTGCTGACGGAGATCGCCGCGATCCTTTTCCGTCATCTTGTCCCAGTACTTGGTGCCGTAGAGGGACATCGACTCATCGGGGGTGCCGAGCGGGTCCTTGGGGTCGACCTCGAGGTCCCAGTCGATGCGCAGAGCGGCGTCCCACTGCTTGTCCTTGCCCTTCTGGTAGAGGGCGAGCAGCCGGTCGCGGCCGTCGTCGTACTCCCAGCTGAAGCGGGCCGCCCCGGCGGCGGGCACCTTCCACAGGGGGTCGCCTGGGTCCTGTACGTAAAGATCGCGGGTCGACACCGACGCCTCCTCGGTTCACGGAATTCGCTGCCTGCGCACCAAAAGCACTTACCGGAACACGCACCCGAAAAGTCACCGGAGCAGTCACCGAAGCGCTCGCCACACGCTTCTCAAACGCCCCGGGACGGGCGGTCGTTGGCAGGCTCACACGTTTCTTACCGGCGGGTCAATAAGTCGTGCACGGGGGATTGACGAGCTTGCTGACGCGCAGTCTCATAAGAGGCGATCCGATGTGACCACCGGTAACTCCGTGAGTGAGGCAGCCACCGATGACGAGCGCGCCGACCGCAATGACCGTGACGGATACCAACGTCCTGCGGGACGCCCTCGGGCTGCTCAAGGACCGCGAACAGGTCGCCGAGCGCCTGCTCGACTCCTCCGCCAAGCACTCCTTCGACCCCGACACCGAACTCGACTGGGACGCGCCCCTCGAAGAGGGCAAGTGGTTCTGGCCGCCGGAGCTGGTCTCGCTCTACGGCACCCCGCTGTGGAAGAAGATGTCGCTGGAGCAGCAGCAGGACCTCTCCCGGCACGAGGCCGCCTCGCTCGCCTCGCTGGGCATCTGGTTCGAGATCATCCTGATGCAGCTGCTCGTGAGGCACATCTACGACAAGCCGGTGACCAGCGCACATGTCCGCTATGCCCTCACCGAGATCGCCGATGAGTGCCGGCACTCCAAGATGTTCGCGCGGATGATCCAGCGGGGCGGCGCGCCCTCGTACCCGGTCTCGCGCCTCAACCACAACCTCGCCCGGATCCTCAAGACGGTCTCCACCACCCCCGGCTCCTTCGCCTGCACCCTGCTCGGCGAGGAGATCCTGGACTGGATGCAGCGGCTGACGTTCCCGGACGAGCGGGTGCAGACCATCGTGCGCGGGGTGACCCGCATCCATGTCGTCGAGGAGGCCCGGCATGTCCGGTACGCCCGCGAGGAGCTGCGCCGCCAGATGGTCACCGCGCCGCGCTGGGAGCGGGAGTTGACCCGGATCAGCTCCGGCGAGGCGGCCCGGGTCTTCTCCCTCGCCTTCGTCAACCCCGAGGTCTACACCAACGTCGGACTGGACCGGCGCGAGGCAATCGCCCAGGTCAAGGCCAGCGGCCACCGCCGCGAGGTGATGCAGTCCGGCGCCCAGCGGCTGACCGATTTCCTCGACGAGATCGGCGTACTGCGGGGCGTGGGGCGCCGGTTGTGGCGGAGCTCGGGTCTACTGGCTTGAAGCGCCCGTATGGGCCGCGCACGGCACGAGCACCTGTACGAGGCGAAATCCGGGGCGGTTACGCTGCTGCTCATGAACGGCAGCGGCACCGCCCCAGCAGTACCCCGACCCGCCTACCGCAGGCTGAGTGTCGAGCAGCGCCGCACCCAACTGCTCGCCGCCGCACTGGGCCTGTTCGCGCAGCGCGCGCCCGAGGACGTCTCGCTGGACGATGTCGCGTCCGCCGCCGAGGTCTCGCGGCCGCTCGTCTACCGCTACTTCCCGGGCGGCAAGCAGCAGTTGTACGAGGCCGCCCTGCGCAGCGCCGCCGACGTCCTGGAGCGGTGCTTCGCCGAGCCGGAGACCGGCCCGCTCACCCAGCGGCTCTCCCGCGCCCTGGACCGCTATCTCGCGTTCGTCGACGAGCACGACGCCGGGTTCAGCGCGCTGCTCCAGGGCGGCAGCGTCGTCGAGACCTCCCGTACGACCGCGATCGTGGACGAGGTGCGGCGCGCCGCGGCCGACCAGATCCTGCGGCACCTGGGCGAGCCGGAGCCGGGCCTGCGGCTGCGGATGACCGTCCGGATGTGGATCACCGCCGTCGAGGCCGCCTCGCTGATCTGGCTGGACGAGGACAAGCAGCCGGGCCTGGACGAGCTGCGTGACTGGCTGGTCGACCACTTCGTCGCGCTGCTGACCGCGACCGCGGCGCGCGACGAGCAGACCGCGCGGGTGACCCGGGCGGCGCTCGCCCTGGAGACCGCCGCGGGGCCGGTCGGCGATCTGGCCCGGCGCATACTGCCCGTCGCACATGACGCTGCACACCTTCTGTGACCTGCCGCTCTTCGTCACAGGTGTGACACTGAGGGGGTGAGAAGCGAGAACACCCCCTTCGTCGGCGGGCCACTGGACGGCCGGGTCCTGCCGGTACTGGTCGGCGCGACCGGCCAGCCGCCGAAGAGCTATGAGATCCCGGTGCCGAACGACGACGGGCGGCCGCCGACGGTGCATGTCTACCGGCGGGTCCCGGGGCGGGTGGGCCGGCTGGGGCTGCCGAGCGGCTGGAAGTACGAGTACGACCCCGAGGGGGAGGCGGGCGGCCCCCGCACGCTGCGGCGCCTGTTCCGGCGCACCGGCTCCGGCGGCTGATCGGGTGGACGGGCGGCGCCACCGACGCCCGCTCGTCCGAAATGTACGACTGTCGTGACAGCATCCGAATCGCCCGGACCATCCGGGCGCTCGGAGCTTCCGGCGGAGGTGGACCGGTGTCGTCCCGACGTGTGCCACGACGTTTTCTGCCCTGGGCCTGCACCTTGGCGGTCCTCGGCACGGTGGCCCTGACGCTGCCCTCGTCGGTCCTGGCCGATCCGGGGCCGGACCCGGCGCCCGCGGAGTCGACGCCCGGCGGGCCGGCGTCCGGGGGCCGGGGGTCCGCGGGGTGGGAGGACACCAAACCGTCGGACACCGAACCGTCGGACACCGGGCAGCCGGCGAGCGGGCCGCCGGGCGGCGGGCCCCGCGGCAGCCGGCCCCCGAACGGCAGGCCGACCCCCGAGGCCACGGACACCGGGACGTCGGACCCGGGGACCTCGGACACCTGGATCCCGGACACCGGCGAGGGCGAGCTGGGGCGGGTCACCGAGGGCCTGGACGGTGACCCCGACGGGCCGGACGGCATGCCGGACGGGACGGGCAGCACGGGCGATACCGGCGGCATGGGCGGTACGGACGGTACGGACGAGCCCTCCGACACCGGGCCCGCCGGATCCGCCGGCCCCTCCCCCGCCACCGCCGGCCACAGCCCGGCCGTCCTCCTCCAGAAGCTGCAGACCCTCCACCGGGAGTCCGCGGAGTCCACCAGGGCCTACCGTGCGACCGAGGCCGACCTCGGGGCGGCGCGGCGGGAGTACGACGGCCTCGTCTCCCAGCTGGCGCGGGCCCGTGCGCAGCTGGCCGGCGGGCGGGCCGACGCGGGGCGGCTGGCGCGGTTGCAGTACCAGATGTCGGGGTCGCCGGCCTCGTCGTATCTGCGGGTGCTGCTGGCCAAGGACCCCCAGCAGGCCATGGACACCCGGCACTTGCTCAGGGCGGCGGCGCGGGACCAGCGTGCCACGGTGGCCCGGTTCACCAGCAGCGAGAAGAAGGCCACCGCGCTGGCCCTCCGGGCCCAGGCCGCGATGGACAAACAGCAGGCGCTCACCGACCGGGCGCGCTATCAGCGCGAGACGGCGGCGGGGAAGCTCAGGGAGGTCGAGACCCTGCTGGCCGGGCTCTCCCCGGAGCAGCTCGCGGAACTGGGGCGGCTGGAGACTCAGGCGACCGACGGCGTGCGGCGAGACGTGCCGGCGGAAGCCTGAACGCAAGGAACCCGGCCGGCGGACCGTATGGAGGCGTCCGCCGGCCGGGAGAGTGGCGAACCGGTGAACCGGTTCAGCCGGTGAACCGGTTCAGCCGCTGAGCGAGGCGAGGTAGGCGTTCGCCTTGTCCGGGTCGTAGAGGAAGTTCTCGAAGTCGGACGGGTCGTCGAAGCCGTTGGCGAAGCGGTCGGCGATCGTCCGGCTCTGGCCGGCCGCGCCGATGATGTTCAGGACGTGCTCCGGCGGCGGCGCCAGCATCGCGTTGGTCCACTTGGTGACGTGCTGGGCGGTGTTCCAGTAGCGGTCGAAGGTGGCCTGCATCCAGTCCTCGTCGAACGCCTCCTCGCCGCGCTCGACGATGGAGGCGAGGTAGGAAGCGGCGCACTTGGAGGCCGAGTTGGAGCCCTGGCCGGTGATCGGGTCGTTGGCGACGACCACGTCCGCGACGCCGAGGACCCGGCCGCCGGAGGGCAGCCTGCCGATCGGGTGGCGAACGGTCGGGGCGTAGCGGCCGGCCAGCGTGCCGTTGGCGTCGGTCAGCTCCACCTTGGCGCAGCGCGCGTACTCCCAGGGCAGGAACGTCTTCATCAGGTCCAGCGTGGTGGCCAGGTGCTCGGCCGGGTCCTTGACGGACTGGAAGACGTCCAGCGGGCCGCCGGGGATGCCCTCCCAGAAGAGGATGTCGGCGCGGCCGGAGGTGGTGAGGGTGGGCATGATGAAGAGCTCGCCGACGCCGGGCACCAGGTTGCAGCGGACCGCCTCGAACTCGGGGTGCTCGGGGCGCGGGCCCATGCCCTGGACGTAGGCGACGGCCAGTGCGCGCTGCGGAGCGTCGTACGGCGAACGGGACGCGTCCCGGCCGAACATGGACACCAGCTCGCCCTTGCCGGCCGAGACCAGCGTCAGGTCGTAGCGGCTGGCGAAGAAGTCCAGGTCGGAGACGGCCGCGCCATGGATGACGAGCTGGCCGCCGCGCTGCGCGAAGGTCTCCATCCAGCCGGCCATCTTGACCCGCTGGTCCACGGACTGGGCGTGGCCGTCGAGCCTGCCGACCCAGTCGATGGCGCGCTGCGAGCCGTCGGGCCCCTCGTGGCTGCCGGGAGCGGCGACCGAGACGCCGAGGCCCTCGATGCGCGGGGCCTGGTTCTCCCAGAAGTTGATCTGGAGATCGCGCTCGTTCTGGAGGGCGGTGTCGAACATGCACTGCGTCGACATGACCCGGCCGGAGCGGATCTCGTCGGCGGTGCGGTTGGACATGAGGGTGACCTCGTAGCCCCGGGACTGGAGGCCGAGGGCCAGCTGGAGACCGGACTGGCCGGCTCCGACGATGAGTATCTTCCGCATGGCGGTGCTCTTCTCTGTTACTGCTGGGGAGTGAGATGGGTGGGCAGGCTGCTCGGCGCGGCCTATCCGGGGGCGGTCTCCAGCGCGTGGGCAACCAGCGCCAGCAGCGACTGGACCACGGTGGTCCGCTCCCGCGCGTCCATGATCACGACCGGTATGTGCTCGGGCACGGTCAGCGCCTCGCGGACGTCGTCCGCGGCGTAGGACCGGGTGCCCTCGAAGTGGTTGACGGCCACGACATACGGCAGGCCGCAGCTCTCGAAGTAGTCCAGCGCCGGGAAGGAGTCCTCCAGCCGCCGGGTGTCGGCCATCACGACCGCGCCGATCGCGCCGCGCACCAGGTCGTCCCACATGAACCAGAAGCGCTGCTGCCCGGGCGTGCCGAACAGGTAGAGCACCAGGTCCTGGTCGAGGGTGATCCGCCCGAAGTCCATCGCGACCGTGGTCGTGGTCTTCTCCGGGGTGGCGGTCAGATCGTCGGTGTCCGCGCTGGCCTGCGTCATCACCGCTTCGGTCTGGAGCGGGGTGATCTCCGAGACCGAGCCGACGAAGGTGGTCTTGCCCACGCCGAAGCCGCCCGCCACCACGATCTTGGTGGCGATCGGCGCCCGCGTACGGTCCGTCTGCCAGCTCTGCGGCCCCGCGCCGGCGGCCTCTCCCACGGAAGCGCCGGTCGTCGTCGGCCCGTCCGATATCGCGTCAGAGCCTGTGAAGTCCACCGAGCACCCTTTCGAGCAGCGCGCGGTTCGGGCGGCCGGTGCCGTGCCCGGTGCCGTAGACGCGGATCTTTCCCTGGTCGGCGAGATCGCTGAGCAGGACGCGGACCACGCCCAGCGGCATCCTGAGCAGCGCGGCGATCTCGGCGACGGACCGCATCCGGCGGCACAGCTCGACGATCGCGCGCATCTCCGGCATCACCCGGTCGCCCCAGCCACCGGAGGTCAGCTCGCGCCGCTCCTCGGGGGCCTCCAGTGCGGCCACGAACGTCTCGACGAGCAGGACATGGCCGAACCGCGTCCGGCCGCCGGTGAGCGAGTACGGTCGCACGCGCGCGGGTTTCTTGTCCCCGCCACGTATGGGGAGCTCGGGGGAATCACTCACTGGCGTTCTCCATCGACTGACGCAGTTCGGTGCGGAGTTCGGGGGTCAGGACATGGCCGGCCCGGCCGACGAAAAGCGCCATGTGGTAGGCGATGACGCTCATGTCGCAGTCGGGGGTGGCATGTACGCCGAGCAGCGAGCCGTCACTGATCGACATGACGAACAGGCTGCCCTCGTCCATCGCGACCATCGTCTGCTTGACGTCGCCGCCGTCCATCAGCTTCGCCGCACCTTTGGTGAGGCTGCCGACCCCGGAGACGATGGTGGCCAGGTCGGCGCTCGAGCCCTTGGGGCCGTTGGTGGCGTTGGTGGCGTTGTTGCCGGGGCCTGCCTCGTCTGCGAGGCCCGGGTCGGAGGCGAGCAGCAGCAGTCCGTCGGAGGAGACCACCGCGACCGAGCGGATGCCCGGCACCTCGTCGACCAGGTTTGTCAGCAGCCAGTGCAGATTTCTGGCCTGACTGCTCAGTCCGCGTCCGTAACTGGTGGACGCTTGCGTACCGGTGGGCGCTTGCGCGTTCAATCGCGTGCCTCCTCGACAAGTTGACTCTGTCCCGGGGCCCCCGCTCCGTCGGTCTCCGTCTGTGGGATGTGCTGTTCCGCTGTACGTTCCGCGATCTCGGCCTCGATCTCGCGGCGGCCGTCCTGCGCCCCCTGCTGGAACCCGCCGAGCCGGCGGCGCAGCGCCTCGGCGCCGGCCGCGTGGCTCTTGCGCGGCGCGGCGGGCGCCTGCTGCTGCGCCACGATCTTGGGGGTGCGCTTGGGGAGGCCGAGGGCGGTGCGGCGCGGTTCTTCGGCGGCCGGCTCGGTGACGTCGGGCTCGGCGGGCTTGTCGGCCTCGGCGGGCTCGGCGGTCGCGGCGGGCTCGGCGGCCTCGGAGGGGTTGTCGCCCTCGACGGGCGCTTCGGCCTCGGCGGGCTCGGCGGTCTCGGCCGGGCTCGTGTGCTCGTCCGGGCCGATGGCGTACGGGTCGTCCTCGGCGGCGGCCGGCCGGTCGGCGGGCTCCTGCGGTTCGGCCGTCGCCTCGTCCGCGGTGCCGGGTTCGGCGTCGGGTTCGGCGTCGGCCGCGTCGGCGGCCCGCTCGGCGGCGGCCACCAGCGGGTCGGCCTCGGCGTTCACCGGGCCGTCCGCCTCTTCCGCCTCCGCCGTCTCTTCCGTCGCCGCCGTCTCCGCCGCCGTCCGCGTCCGCGCCACCCGTGTCGGCAGCGCGTTGGAGTTCGCCTCGGCGACCGAGCCGGGCAGGCTCGGGGTGTGCGCCAGGTCCTGCGGCACCGTGGCCGGCGCGGCACCGGGTGGCGCCGGGCGGGTGGGCAGGATCGACTTGGGCAGGACGACGACGGCGGTGACCCCGCCCTGCTTCTGGTCGCGCAGCTGGACCCGTACGCCGTGCCGGGCGGCCAGCCGCACCACCACGTACAGCCCGAGTCCCAGCGCCTCGTCGATGGTCTCGGAGGACGAGGCCGCCTCGACGTCGGAGAGGCGCTCGTTGAGCTCCGCCATCCGGTCGGCCGTCATCCCTATGCCCTCGTCCTGGACGGAGAGCATGACCTCACCGCTCTCCAGCAGCCAGCCGGACAGCTCGACATGGGCGTCCGGCGGCGAGAACGCGGTGGCGTTCTCCAGGAGTTCGGCGACCAGGTGGCTGAGGTCGTCCGCGGCGAAGCCGGCGACCTGGGAGTGCGGCGGCAGCGACTGGATGCGCACCCGCTCGTACCGCTCGATCTCGCTGATCGCGGCGCGCAGCACATCCAGCAGCGGTACCGGGCCCGGGTGGCTGTTGCCGTGCTGTTCGGCGCCCGCCAGGACCAGGAGGTTCTCGCTGTTGCGGCGCATCCGCGCGGCGAAGTGGTCCAGCTTGAAGAGGGTCTCCAGGCGCTCCGGGTCCTGCTCGCTCTCCTCCAGCGACTCGATGACGCCGAGCTGGCGTTCTACCAGGCCCAGGGTGCGCAGCGAGAGGCTGACGAACCGTCCGTGTACGCCGGAGCGGAGCGCGGCCAGCCGCTCGTTGAGGTCGGCGATCTCCGCCTTGTGCGCCGCGGCCTGCTCCTGGAGGACCTCGCGCTCGGCGACCAGCCGCTGGCGGCCGCCGACCAGCCGCTTGCGCTCACCCGTCAGTTCCTCGTTCTTCTTCGCCAGCTCGCTGACCTGGGTGTGCAGCGCGTTGACGGACCGTACGGCGGCGGCGAATTCGTCGTCGCGGCCCTTGTAGGTGATGGGCTCTTCGTTGCCGGGGTCCTCGGCGACCCGCTTGGCGCCGAGCCGCAACGCGGCCAGCGGCTGGGTCATGGTGCGCGCGGCCCAGATGCCGGCGCCCACGGCCAGCAGCAGGCACAGCCCCTCCAGCCCGATACGGATCTCCAGGTCCGTCACATCGTCGTCGCGCAGGGTGCCGAGCCGCTCGATGTCGGCGGTGGCCATTGCGGACTCGACGCCGCGCATCAGCCCGGTCCGGGCGGTGAGCGTGGACTGCACGCGCTGACGGTTCAGCCGCAGATCGGCGGCGTCCAGGCGGGGCTGGTCGGTGAGGTGGGCCAGATAGCGCTCGGCGGTGGTGACATCGCCGCCGTTCACGGTGCGGTCGTAGTGCTCCCGGGCGCCGTTGCTCGCCAGCTGGGCGAAGTCGCCCAGGGCGCCCTGTTCGCGCTGATGCGCCACCTGGGCGGCGGCGGTCAGCCGGGGCTGCGGGCCGCCCGCGCCGAGGGCGGCGAGCAGCAGGCCGCGGGTGCCGGCGGCCTGGTCGGCGGCGCGGCCGAGTTCGGGCAGCGCGCGGGTGTCGGCGTCCGCGGAGTCCGCGCGGGCGGGCAGGCCGCGGGCGATGTCGTCGCTGATCGCGCCGAGCGCCTGGACGACCTCGGTGTACGCGGCGTACGTCTCCTCGGGCGTGCCGGGCCCGGTCAGCGCCTGGTGGCGGGTCTGCTGGAGCCCGGCCAGGAGCTTGTCGGCGGCGGCGAAGACCTTGGTGGCCCCGGAGGCGTCGTTGGCCTCCTGGCGCAACTCCCTGATCCGGCGGTCCACCCGGTCGCGCTGGGAGGCGGACTCCGGGCCGGCGGCGTTGGCACGGGGGGTGCCGGTGGTGGTGCGGGTGGCGCTGGGGGCACCGTTGGTGGTGCCGCGGTGGGTGCCCCGCCCGGCGGCCACGTACGCGGTCATCACATCGCGCTCGTCGGCGAGGGAGTGCGCGAGCGCGATGGCGCGCGCGTTCAGCTCGGCCAGGTCGACCAGCTGCTGGGAGGTCTGGGCGTTGTCGGCCGCGGTGGCGATGGCGGGGGCACCGGCCCCCAGGACGGCCGCGGCCACCACCGCGACGGCCCCGACAAGTCGGTTACGCACCCGCGCGGGACGCCGTCCCGTACGGCTCTCACCGCTGCCCGTCGTGCCCGGATCCGAGCCCGTGCCCGGTCCCGAGACCGAACCGGCCGGTGATCCCGGCTTCCCTGCGCCGCCCCGAAGCCGCTTCATCCGCACCGCTGCTCGCATTCTTGTCTCGCCTGCGCACGCCGTGTGGCGGCGCCGACCCGGCTTGCTCTCCGCCCGCGGAGGGGGCCTGCGCGAAAACCGCAGCAGTGCACACTTCCGCGAAGGAAAAACAGCCCGGCTCCGCGCGTCGCGACGGACGTCCTGGCCCGCCCATGATCCGGGCAACGACCATTCCACCGGCGCCGCGCAGTGGCTCGGCAACACCTGCCCGGCCACCGGAAGGAGTGAACATCAATCGGAGTTTGACCATCAACTTCCGTGCACCGGTAGTTGCGGCTGCAACCGAGGGCAATCCTGAGACGGGTTTGGAGTTGCGACCCGGTCCTGGAAGGATGCCCGCCCGCATGCGCCCGGCTCCGGGGGTCCGTACCTTCCGTACGCGGCTGACCTGCCCGTACGCGATCGCCCCCGCGACCGCCCGGCGAGCGTGCCGGATCCGCCGCCTCCGGCAGACTTTTACGTATGCGCATCGAACTCGCCACCGACCCCGGTGATCCCCAACGCCCAAACGAGGACTACGCATCGGTCGCCCTGCCTGCCCTTGGCCAGGGCGGAGTCCTCGTGCTCCTGGACGGTGTGACGCCGCCGGAGGGCGACTACGGCTGCCGCCACTCCGTGCCCTGGTTCACCGCGCGGCTCGGGGGAGCAATGCTCGAACTGTCGGGTTCGCACCGGGACATGACGCTCACTGAGGCACTCGCCGCGGCCATCTCCCGTACGGCTGGCGTCCACCGGGCCTCGTGTGACCTTTCTCACGTCCGCACTCCGCAGGCAACGGTCGTCGCCGCACGGTGGTCCGGGGACACCGTCGAGCACCTCGTCCTGTCCGATTCCGTGCTCCTTCTGGAGCACCCGGACGGATCGGTACAACCGGTGCTGGACTCCCGGCTCGACGAACTTCCCCCCGCCGTCCGCGCCCAGCGCGACACCGTACGGGCACTCCCCCGCGGCTCGGCCGAACGCGTCGCCGCGGGCCGGGAGTACGCCCGGACCGTCGAGTCGCTGCGCAACGCCGAGGGCGGCTTCTTCACCGCCGCCGCGGACCCTGCGGTGGCCGCCCGCGCGGTCACCGGCAGCACCCCGCGCTCCGAGGTCCGCTCCCTGACCGCACTGACCGACGGCGCGGGCCGCTGGGTCGAGGTCTTCCGCGAAGGCACCTGGGCCCAGTGCGCGGACCTGGTTTCACGGCACGGCCCGCAGCCCCTGATCGACCGGGTCCGCGCGGCGGAGGCGGCCGACCCTGAGTGCCGGGTCCATCTGCGGGGCAAGGCACGGGACGACGCCTCGGTGATTTTTGTGATGCCGTGACAAAAGAGGAGCGGGACGACGCCTGTTGTGCGGGGTGGCGGGGTGCGGGCCACCACAGCGTGCGGCCTGGGACCCAGGGCCATTCCGGCCCTGACCCATCGGACAGGCCCTACCCCTCCGCGCCCTCGTTCAGGCGGTGCAGGAGGCGGGCGAGTTCGGACACCTCGGTGCGGTCCCAGGAGGCGAGGCGCAGGGCGTATCGGGCGCGGCGGGCGGTGCGGACGCGGGTGAACCGGGCGCGGCCCTCGTCGGTGAGGCGTACGAGAACGGCCCGGCCGTCGGCGGGGTCCGGTTCGCGGGCGACGAGGCCGAGCTTTTCCAGGGCGTGCAGCTGGCGGCTCATGGTGGCCTTGCCGACGCCGAAGAAGGCGGCGAGTTCGGTGGCACGCTGGGCGCCGGCGTCGGCCAGCCGGACGAGCAGGCCGTAGGCGGCCGATTCCAGGTCGGGATGGACCTCGCGGGCCAATTCGCCCGAAGAGGCACGGGCACGGCGGAGAAATACCGTCAGCTCACGCTCCAGGGCGAGGAATACGTGGTCCACACCAGGTGGTTCGCCGTCCGCCGTCATACCGTCGGCTCCGGTGTTGTGCACGTCAGCGCCCTTTCCCGCTTTCCCTGCCCTGAAAGTTTCCGTCACCCGCGGCCGAAGCCGCAGCTGGGCCAGTATTTCGCAGGATTAGACCAACGGCAGCCCCGTCCCCCTCTTTTGCCCCATCGGTCTACGCGCGTACCGTCATTTGTGGCATGGCCATACCAAGTGGGTACGTAAGTGGGTAGGCAGACAAGCAGGTACGTACGTGAGTACGAGGTCATGCCGACCGATCCCCCCGAACCACCCCCTCAGGACCCCGGACCAACCCCCCTCAGGTCCCCGGACCTCCCCCCTCAGGTCACTCACCGAGATCCTCGAGATCTACGGAGGCACGTATGCCCGTGCGCAGATCCGGCTCCCCCCACCGCCGCCCGCGCTCCCTGGCGACCGCGGCCGGAATCCTCATCGCAACCCTCTCCCTCCTCCTGGGCCTGCCCGGCACCGCGGTTGGCGCGGCCCCGCAACGCGCGCCGGAACCCACCCACCCCGGCCAGGACTGGGCCGGTTCCCAGATCGCCCGGCACGAGGGGACCGCGGCCCGTATCGCACCGCCGTCGTCCTCGTTGGCGGCGTCCGTCGAGGGCGTGGACGTCAGCAGCCACAACGGCAATGTGGCCTGGTCGACGCTCTGGAACAGCGGCGTCCGGTTCGCTTATGTCAAGGCGACCGAGTCCACCGGCTACACCAACCCGTACTTCGCGCAGCAGTACAACGGCTCCTACACGGCGGGGATGATCCGTGGCGCGTACCACTTCGCCACCCCCAACACCTCCAGCGGAGCCGCCCAGGCCAGGTACTTCGCCGACCACGGCGGCGGCTGGTCCAAGGACGGCAAGACGCTGCCCGGGGCGCTCGACATGGAGTACAACCCCTACGGCTCGACCTGTTACGGGCTGAGCGCGGCGGGGCTGGTCAACTGGATGAAGGACTGGTTCGCGACCTACAAGGCGCGCACCGGCCGGGATGCCGTCCTCTACACCTCCACCGGCTGGTGGAAGCAGTGCACCGGCAATTCGTCCGCCTTCGGCTCCATCAACCCGCTGTGGGTCCCGCGGTACGGCTCCTCGGTCGGCGAACTCCCGGCCGGCTGGGGTTTCCACACGATCTGGCAGTACACCTCCAGCGGTGCGACGGTCGGTGACCACAACCGCTTCAACGGCTCGATGGACCGGCTCAAGGCCCTCGCCAACGGCTGAGCCGCCCCTGACGGCCGGCCCGTCCCCGGTGGGAGGGACGGGCCGGCCTACGCCGTCGTGCCGCGGTCTTCACGGCGCGGTCCTCACGCCGCGACCGGCACCTCCGGCACGGCGCCGTTCGAGGCCGGTATCAGTGCCAGCTCCAGTACCTGGCGGACGTCCGAGACCGGGTGCACCTCGAGGTCCTCGAGGATCGAGGCCGGTACGTCGTCCAGGTCCGGCTCATTGCGCTTGGGGATGACCACCGTGGTGATCCCGGCCCGGTGCGCGGCCAGCAGCTTCTGCTTGACGCCGCCGATGGGCAGCACGCGGCCCGTCAGCGAGACCTCACCCGTCATCGCCACATCCGGCCGGACCTGGCGGCCCGACAGCAGCGAGGCCAGCGCGGTCGTCATCGTCACGCCCGCACTCGGCCCGTCCTTGGGGACGGCGCCGGCCGGTACGTGCAGATGCACCCCGCGCTCCTTCAGATCGCCGACCGGAAGCTCCAGCTCCGCACCGTGCGAGCGCAGGAAGGAGAGCGCGATGTGCGCCGACTCCTTCATGACGTCGCCGAGCTGGCCGGTGAGCTGGAGGCCGGACGCGCCGGTCTCCGGATCGGCGAGCGACGCCTCGACGTAGAGCACATCGCCGCCGGCGCCGGTGACCGCGAGGCCGGTGACCACGCCGGGCACCGCCGTCCGCCGCTCGGCCGGGTCCTGCGCCGACTCCGGGGTGTGATGCGGCCGCCCGATCAGCGGACGCAGCTGGTCCGCCCCGACGGTGAACGGCAGTTCCCGCTCGCCCAGTTCGTGCTGGGCCGCCACCTTGCGCAGCAGCCTGGCGACCGCCCGCTCCAGGTTCCGTACGCCCGCCTCGCGGGTGTACTCGCCCGCCAGTCTGCGCAGCGCCTCGTCGGCGAAGGTCACCTCGCCGGGCTCCAGGCCCGCCCGCTCCAGCTGACGCGGCAGCAGGTGGTCCCGGGCGATGACGACCTTTTCGTCCTCGGTGTAGCCGTCCAGCCGGACCAGCTCCATCCGGTCGAGCAGCGGCTCGGGGATGGCTTCGAGGACGTTGGCGGTGGCCAGGAAGACCACATCGCTGAGGTCGAGTTCGACCTCCAGATAGTGGTCGCGGAAGGTGTGGTTCTGCGCCGGGTCCAGGACCTCCAGGAGGGCGGCGGCCGGGTCGCCCCGGAAGTCGGAGCCCACCTTGTCGATCTCGTCGAGGAGGACGACCGGGTTCATGGAACCGGCCTCCTTGACGGCGCGGACGATCCGGCCGGGCAGCGCACCGACGTAGGTACGGCGGTGACCGCGGATCTCCGCCTCGTCGCGGACGCCGCCGAGGGCGACCCGGACGAACTTCCGGCCCATGGCACGGGCGACGGACTCCCCGAGCGAGGTCTTGCCCACGCCGGGCGGGCCGACGAGAGCGAGCACGGCTCCGCCCCGGCGGCCGCCGACCAGTCCGAGACCGCGCTCGGCCCGCCGCTTCCTGACCGCCAGGTATTCGGTGATCCGCTCCTTGACGTCCTCCAGTCCGGAGTGGTCCGCGTCCAGGACGTCCTTGGCGCCGGCGATGTCGTAGGCGTCCTCGGTCCGTTCGTTCCAGGGCAGTTCCAGGACCGTGTCCAGCCAGGTGCGGATCCATGACCCCTCGGGGCTCTGGTCGCTGGCCCGCTCCAGCTTGTCGACCTCCTTGAGGGCGGCCTTGCGGACGTCCTCGGGCAGCTCGGCGGCCTCGACGCGGGCACGGTAGTCGTCGCCCTCGTCCTCGGGATCGCCGTTCAGCCCGGCGAGCTCCTTGCGTACCGCCTCCATCTGCCGCCGCAGCAGGAATTCCCGCTGCTGCTTGTCGACGCCCTCCTGGACGTCCTTGGCGATGGACTCGGCGACATCCTGCTCGGCGAGATGCCCGCGGAGGATGTCGGTGGCGGCCTTCAGCCGGGCGACCGGGTCGGCGGTCTCCAGCAGCTGGACCTTCTGTTCGCTGGTCAGGAACGGCAGGTAGCCCGAGTTGTCGGCGAGCGTGGAGACGTCGTCGATGCCCTGCACGCGGTCCACGACCTGCCAGGCGCCGCGCTTCTTCAGCCAGTTGGTGGCCAGTGCCTTGTATTCGGTGACGAGTTCGGCGACCGCTCCGGGCAGCGGGGAGGACACCTCTTCCACGACGGTGGCCCCCTCCACCCACAGCGCCGCACCGGGCCCGGTCGTGCCGGAACCGATCCGCACCCGGCCGAGCCCCCGGATCAGCGCGCCGGGGTCGCCGTCGGACAGCCGCCCGACCTGCTCGATCCTGCCGAGCGTGCCGATCCCCGCGTAATTCCCGTCAACGCGGGGCACAAGCAGCACCTGCGGCTTGTTACCCGAGGAGGCGGCGGCCTGCGCGGCCTCCACGGCCGCCCGCACCTCCGCGTCGGACAGGTCCAGGGGCACCACCATGCCCGGCAGTACGACCTCGTCATCGAGGGGCAGCACGGGCAGAGTGAGCGATGTGGACGTCGATGCCATGATCTCCCCTTCGGCAAGCAAGTTGAGCTTTACTCACTCAATGCCGGGGAGGGTGGAGATGTTCCCCGCCGTCCGTTCGCTGTCAGCGATCGACCGCGCCCGGCGGCCGGGCCGGCTGCACGCGGCCATCGGCCGACGTCGCGGCGCAGGTCATCAACCCGCCGGGCTACCAGTGTCCGGGCCGGCTCAGCCCGCCCGGCACCTTCGTGGCCGCGTCCCCCCTGGCCGCGTTGAGCTGGGACTGGGTCAGGAAGATGCTGTCGGTGAGGTCGGCGGCGGTGAGGTCGGCATCCCGGAGGTCGGCGCCGATCAGGTCGGCCGAGCGCAGGTCGGCGCCCTTGAGGTCGGCGGCGATCAGACAGGCCCCACGGAGGTTGGCACCCCGCAGATCGGCTCCCTTCAGCCGCGCCCCGATGAGGTCCGCGCCACGCCGGTCCTTCTTCTTGCCCGGCACCCTGGCCCGTACGAGTTCGCTCGTCCGCAGCAGCAGCGCATTGACCTCGCCCCGGTGCGCGGGCACATCGAGCGCGATCAGCTCCTGGGCGGTGCCCTCGGTGAGGCACTCGGTGGCGGCGAGGGCACGGCGCAGGCCGGCGTGGACGGGCCGGGCGCCGGGCAGGGTCAGCGCCTCGGCCAGGTACCACAGCAGCTCGTGCAGCTGCCTCATGACGGGGAACGCGTCGAACATCTCGCGCGCGGTGCCCGGCGCCTGCCGCCAGTCCTGGCCGCCGAAGGTGACCTGGGAGATCTTCTGGCCGGCCCCGAAACAGTCGAAGACGGTGCACCCGGAGAAGCCGCGCTGCCGCAGATCGGTGTGGATCCCGCAGCGGAAGTCCGTCTGCAGGTTGCGGCAGGGCCGCCCGGCCTCCTTGTCGACCGCGAAGTCCGCCGAGGCCGCGAACGGCAGCGCAACGCAGCACAGCCCGAAGCAACTGCCGCAGTCGGACCGCAGGGTGAGGGAGAGCGCGGCGGGGTCGGGAGTCGGGTGTTCCTGGGCGCGGGACAAGGCGGGCCGGCTCCTTGTATGGGTGACATGGGCAGTGGATGACATGGGCACCGGCGGGCCGGGGAGCGCGGTTCGCCGGGTGCGCGTGCGGCTCCATTGTCCCAGGCCCGGGAGGCTGTCCGGCCGGAATGGATTCCGTACGCACGGTCAGGGGCGCGCCACGCCCCCGGCGTTGTCAGTGGCCGGTCCTAGGCTCCGGAACATGAGCATGATCGGAGAGTACGCACGTGTCACGGCCGCCGAACTCGACCGGGCGACCGGTGATCCGGAGTGGGCCCTGAAGCTGGTCACCGGCCGGATGGAGGCGGAGGCCGACGCGGGGACCGAGCCCGGTCGGGCGCGGTGCCTGGACATCGACAAGGCCTGGGACGCCCTGGGCTTCCTGCTGCGCCGTACGGGCTTCCCGGTGGACGTCGTCCACGGCGAGGAGGCCATCGCGGACGCCGAGGACTGGGGCTACGGCCCGCCCCGCTACCTCACTCCCGAGCAGGTACGCACCGCCGCCGGGGCCATGGCCGGGACGTCCGGCGAGGGCCTGACGTCCGGCGTCGCCCCGGCCGAGCTCGCCGCGGCGGAGGTCTATCCGGTCATCGTCTGGGAGCGCGGCGAGCCCCTGGACTACGTGGCCGGGCACTACGAGCGGCTGCGCCTGTTCCTGCGGGCGGCGGCGGACGAGGGGGACGCGGTGCTGATCTGGCTCGGCTGAGCCGCGGACCCGGCGCGCGGACGGGCCACCGACGGGGCGGGGCCGCTCCTCCGCCACCGGCGCAGCAGGGGCCCGCTCGCCAGGCCGAGGGCGAGCGAGAGCAGATGGCCCCAGTCGGTCATCGGGTCGGTGTAGGCGATCAGGCTGGTGACGGTCACATAGCCGGCGCCGGCCAGCAGGGGCAGCCGGCACCAGGCCGGGAGCAGGCCGGCGAGGGCTCCGATGCAGGTCATCACGCCGAAGCTGATGCCGTAGTCGAGGCGCTGGAGGGAGCTGTCGGGCAGTCGGCCCACGGCGACCGAGAGGCCGACGGGGAGTTCGGTGGCGAGGGTGGCCAGCGCATGGCCGCCGAAGAAGACCGCGGCGGTGCGCAGTCCGCCGATGCGCCGCTCCAGGGCGGTGAGGGTGAAGAGGAAGGCGAGGGCGTAGCCGGAGGTCAGGCCCCCCGCGATCCACAGGGCGGAGGCGACGAGCACCAGGAGGGGGGCCTGCGCCAGGTGGACGATGTCGGTGCTGGAGCCGCGGAGCGCTTCGGAGACCAGGGCGGGGTCGGCGTGTGCGGCGAAGAGTGAGGTGGCGGTGAGGAGGGCGGCGTAGCCGAAGGTGAAGGGGGTGCCGGCGGGGGTGGGGAGCAGGCGCCAGGGCCGCGGGGGGATACGGGGACGGCGGGCGCAGGTTCCGGGCGCGGGGTCCCGGGGCGCCGCAGGGCCCCCGCGCTGCCGCGGAATCCCCGCGAGGGTGCCCGCCCGCGCGGCCTCGGCCGGCGTGCCGTCGGCGGTCTCCACCCAGCTCATGCCACGAGCCCCCTTCCGTCCTCCACCACGTTGGCGACCACCCTGCACGCTCAACCCATGAGTGAGCTGTGGACGTGAAATGCATCACGTCGAGCAACCTTTATGAGATATCCCACGTCGGGGAGGGGGCGCGGTGGATCCGGCTCCGAATCGGGATGGACCGCCGTCGGCGCCATCGCCCAGGATGGCCCGCATGGCTCCCGTTTCTCCGCTGCACCCGACGGCCGACGCCCCGTTCGATCAGCAGGCACCGCGCACCCTCGACCGCCGTGAGGGCCCGTACGGCGAGGTGGTGCTGCGGCAGCGGGGCGGGACCCCCGGAGCGGCTCCTGGAGCCCCTGGAGCCCCCGTGATCTACGAGATCATCGCCAACGGCTGCTTCCTGATGGACACCTCCGACGGCCGCTCCGAGCGGCTGCTGATGGACGCCGCACTGGACGCCCTGCCGGCCGGCCGCCCGCGGCCCGCCGTCCTGATCGGCGGCCTGGGCGTCGGCTTCTCGCTGGCGCGGGCGGCGGCCGAGCCGCGGTGGGGCCGGATCGCCGTCGCCGAGCGCGAGGAGGCGGTCATCGACTGGCACCGTACGGGCCCCCTGTCGGCCGTCTCGGCGCCCGCGCTGGCCGATCCCCGTACCGAGATCCTGCACACCGACCTCGTGGCCCACCTGCGCGACGGCGGGCACGGGACGGCGTTCGATGCCCTCTGCCTGGACATCGACAACGGCCCCGACTGGACCGTCACCGACGACAACACCGGCCTCTACTCCCCCGCCGGTCTCGCCGCCTGCCGGGACCGGCTGACGCCGGGCGGAGTGCTCGCCGTCTGGTCCGCGCAGCCGTCGTCCGCCTTCGAGCAGGCGCTACGGAATGCCGGTTTCCATGGGGTGCGTACGGAAGAAATCCCGGTTGTCCGAGGTGTCCCTGACGTGGTGCATCTTGCGCGCAAGGGCGCGTAGCCGACAGTCACGGCATGGCTTTACGCTGCTGCCCTAGCAAGACGCGACCACGCAGGGGCAATGCAGGGGCGGGCGATGGACCAGACTCAGACAAGCCAGGGCGGCACCGCCGCGGCCACGCCGGGCGCCCAGCGCCGGGTGCTGGTCGTGGAGGACGACCCGACGATCGTCGAGGCCATCGCGGCCCGGCTGCGCGCCGAGGGATTCCAGGTGCAGACGGCCACCGACGGCCCGGCCGCGGTGGAGACCGCCGAGGCCTGGCAGCCCGATCTGCTGGTCCTCGATGTGATGCTGCCGGGCTTCGACGGCCTGGAGGTGTGCCGCCGGGTCCAGGCCCAGCGGCCGGTGCCGGTGATGATGCTCACCGCGCGCGACGACGAGACCGACATGCTGGTCGGGCTCGGGGTCGGCGCCGACGACTACATGACCAAGCCGTTCTCGATGCGGGAGCTGGCGGCGCGGGTGCATGTCCTGCTGCGCCGGGTGGAGCGGGCCGCGCTGGCCGCCCATACGCCGCGCAGCGGGATCCTGCGCCTCGGCGAGCTGGAGGTCGACCACGCGCAGCGCCGGGTGCGGGTGCGCGGCGCGGACGTCCATCTGACGCCGACCGAGTTCGATCTGCTGGTCTGCCTGGCGAACACCCCGCGGGCGGTGCTCTCCCGTGAGCAGCTGCTCGCCGAGGTGTGGGACTGGGCGGACGCGTCGGGGACCCGTACGGTCGACAGCCACATCAAGGCCCTGCGCCGCAAGATCGGTGCCGAGCGCATCCGTACGGTCCACGGCGTCGGCTACGCCCTGGAGACCCCGGCCGCATGATGCGGCGCCGGCAGTGGCGGGTCCCCACGCTGGGCCTGTGGGAGCGGATCTGGGAGGGGCTGCGGCCGCTGGATCCCTACCGCTCCGTCAAGGCGGCGCTCGGTGCGCTGGTCATCGTCTCGGTGATCATCACGACGCTGCTGGTGTTCGTGGCGATCGCCTCGGCGACCGAGCTGCGGGTGATCACGGTCTTCTCGATCATCGCGTCGCTGCTGATCACCCAGTTCGTGGCGAACAGCCTGACGGCGCCGCTCGGCGAGATGACGGATGTCACCCGGTCGATGGCGCACGGTGACTACTCGCGGCGGGTGCGCTCCGGGCGCCGGGACGAGTTCGGGGACCTGGCGGAGGCCTTCAACCGCATGGCGGCCGACCTGGAGGCGGTGGACACCCACCGCAAGGAACTGGTCGCCAATGTCTCCCACGAGCTGCGCACGCCCATCGCGGCGCTGCGGGCGGTGCTGGAGAACGTCGTCGACGGGGTCTGCGAGCCGGATCCGGAGACGATGCGTACGGCGCTGAAGCAGACCGAGCGGCTGGGCCGGCTGGTCGAGCACCTGCTGGACCTGTCGCGGCTGGACAACGGTGTGGTGCCGCTGCACGCCCGGCGCTTCGAGGTGTGGCCGT
Organism: Streptomyces sp. NPDC048483; assembly: GCF_040651455.1. Taxonomy (NCBI): domain Bacteria; kingdom Bacillati; phylum Actinomycetota; class Actinomycetes; order Kitasatosporales; family Streptomycetaceae; genus Streptomyces; species Streptomyces sp. NPDC048483. The sequence continues at coordinate 163,612 of NZ_JBEZJZ010000004.1, read as the reverse complement.
ATCTGTCCGGGGTGCTCAAGGAGGCCAATATGAGCCGGGGCGCCTCGACCCTGTCGGGGGTTGCCGGATCCGGCACCCACACCCGAACGGACGTCCATCTGCACCTCGATGTCTCGCCGCCGGAGCTGACCGCGCACGCGGATGCCGAGCGGCTCCACCAGGTCGTCGCCAATCTCATCGACAACGCGATCAAGCACAGCCCGCGGCACGGCCGGGTCACCGTGCACGCCCGGCGCGGCGAGGGGCCGGAGAGCCTGGAGCTGGACGTGCAGGACGAGGGCCCCGGAATCCCCGCGTCCGAGCGCTACCGGGTCTTCGAGCGGTTCAACCGGGGCGGCCCGGCGCCGTCCGGGCCGGGGACCGACGGCGGTACGGGGCTGGGCCTGGCCATCGCGCGCTGGGCGGTGGATCTGCACGGCGGGCGGATCGGGGTGGCCGAATCCCCACGGGGCTGCCGGATCCGGGTCACCCTTCCGGGGCTGGATTCGGCCCGCGGCTGACGTCCGGCGGCGGCCGCTGACGTAGGGTCGCTGGTGGACGCACACGTTCCGGGCTCATTTCCGGACACTTTCCAGGGGTGCGACGGCGGTGAGCCCTACCCGCACGCGGGCAAACTTCGTGTGTTTCCCGCCAAGTCATGCGCTGAAACCCGTCGGGGAATGTGACGTGCGCGACGAGTAGCCCTCCCGGACTGCACCAAAGGTCACAACAGGCGTAGCCTTTATTCCCGCTGTCCACCACCTTTAGGAAGCGGAAGAGGGCGGTTGCCGCCGTGTCGCTACAGTCCCCCAACAGTGCGAGCATCTCGAGTGACCAAGCGGGGCAGGGCAAGAACCCTGCTGCCGCTTTCGGTCCGAACGAGTGGCTCGTCGACGAGATCTACCAGCAGTACCTCCAGGACCCGAACTCGGTAGACCGAGCCTGGTGGGACTTCTTCGCCGACTACAAGCCCGGCGCGGCACCCGACGCCGGGCGGGCCGAGCCGGAGGCGTTGCCTTCCGCTGCGCCGGCGCAGCCGGCCGCCCGGGCCGCGGCCCCGTCGGCGCCCGCCGTGCCCGCGGCCCCCGCCGAGAAGCCGGTGACCCCGGCCGCTCCGGCCGCCGCCAAGGCACCAGCGGCACCCGCCGCCGCCCCGGCCAAGCCGGCGGTGAAGCCGGCCGCCAAGACCGCGGCCAAGAAGACGGAAGAGGCCCCCGAGGGCGGCCCCGAGTTCGTCACCCTGCGCGGCCCGGCCGCCGCCGTTGCGAAGAACATGAACGCCTCCCTGGAGCTGCCGACGGCCACGTCCGTCCGCGCCGTCCCGGTGAAGCTGCTCTTCGACAACCGCATCGTCATCAACAACCACCTCAAGCGCGCCCGTGGCGGGAAGGTCTCCTTCACGCACCTGATCGGGTACGCGATGGTGCAGGCCCTCAAGGCCATGCCGTCGATGAACTGCTCCTTCGCAGTGAAGGACGGCAAGCCGACGCTGGTGCGGCCCGAGCACGTCAACCTCGGTCTGGCCATCGACCTGGTGAAGCCGAACGGCGACCGCCAGCTGGTCGTCGCGGCCATCAAGAAGGCCGAGACGCTCACCTTCTTCGAGTTCTGGCAGGCCTACGAGGACATCGTCCGCCGGGCCCGCGACAACAAGCTGACGATGGACGACTTCACCGGGGTCACCGCGTCGCTGACGAACCCGGGCGGCATCGGCACCGTCCACTCCGTGCCCCGCCTGATGCCCGGTCAGTCCATGATCATGGGCGTCGGCGCGATGGATTACCCCGCCGAGTTCCAGGGCACCTCGCAGGATGCCCTGAACAAGATGGGCATCGCCAAGGTCATGACACTGACCAGCACGTATGACCACCGCGTGATCCAGGGCGCCGCCTCCGGCGAGTTCCTGCGCGTGATGAGCCAGCTGCTGCTCGGCGAGAACGACTTCTTCGACGACATCTTCAAGTCGCTGCGGATTCCCTACGAGCCGGTCCGCTGGCTGCGGGACATCGACGTCTCCCACGACGACGACGTCACCAAGGCCGCCCGGGTCTTCGACCTGATCCACTCCTACCGGGTCCGCGGCCACGTCATGGCCGACACCGACCCGCTGGAGTACCACCAGCGCAAGCACCCCGACCTCGACATCATCGAGCACGGCCTCACCCTGTGGGACCTGGAGCGCGAGTTCGCGGTCGGCGGCTTCTCCGGCAAGTCCATGATGAAGCTGCGCGACATCCTGGGCGTGCTGCGCGACTCGTACTGCCGCACCACCGGCATCGAGTTCATGCACATCCAGGACCCCAAGCAGCGCAAGTGGATCCAGGACCGCGTCGAGCGCACCCACAAGTCGCCCGAGCGCGACGAGCAGCTGCGCATCCTGCGCCGCCTGAACTCCGCCGAGGCGTTCGAGACGTTCCTGCAGACCAAGTACGTCGGCCAGAAGCGCTTCTCGCTGGAGGGCGGCGAGTCCGTCATCCCGCTGCTGGACGCGGTCATCGACTCCGCGGCCGAGTCGCGCCTGGACGAGGTCGTCATCGGCATGGCCCACCGCGGCCGCCTGAACGTCCTCGCCAACATCGTCGGCAAGTCCTACGCGCAGATCTTCCGCGAGTTCGAGGGCAACCTCGACCCGAAGTCGATGCACGGCTCCGGCGATGTGAAGTACCACCTGGGCGCCGAGGGCACCTTCACCGGTCTGGACGGCGAGCAGATCACCGTCTCGCTGGCCGCGAACCCCTCCCACCTGGAGGCCGTCGACCCGATCGTCGAGGGCATCGCGCGCGCCAAGCAGGACATCATCGGCAAGGGCGGCACGGACTTCACGGTCCTGCCGATCCAGCTGCACGGTGACGCGGCGTTCGCCGGCCAGGGTGTGGTCGCCGAGACGCTGAACATGTCGCAGCTGCGCGGCTACCGCACCGGCGGCACGGTGCACGTGGTCATCAACAACCAGGTCGGCTTCACCGCCGCCCCGGAGTCGTCGCGCTCGTCCATGTACGCCACCGACGTGGCCCGCATGATCGAGGCGCCGATCTTCCATGTGAACGGTGACGACCCCGAGGCCGTCGTCCGCGTTGCCCGTCTGGCCTTCGAGTTCCGCCAGGCGTTCAACAAGGACGTGGTCATCGACCTGATCTGCTACCGCCGCCGCGGCCACAACGAGTCGGACAACCCGGCCTTCACCCAGCCGCTGATGTACGACCTGATCGACAAGAAGCGCTCGGTGCGCAAGCTCTACACCGAGTCGCTGATCGGCCGGGGCGACATCACCCTCGAAGAGGCGGAGCAGGCGCTCCAGGACTTCCAGGGCCAGCTGGAGAAGGTCTTCACCGAGGTCCGCGACGCCACCACGGCGCCGACGGTCCCCGAGGTCCCGCAGCCCAAGGCCGAGTTCCCGGTCTTCGTGGACACCGCGATCTCCCAGGAGGTCGTCAAGCGGATCGCCGAGTCCCAGGTCAACATCCCCGAGCGGGTCACCGTCCACCCGCGTCTGCTGCCCCAGCTGCAGCGCCGCGCGGCCCAGGTGGAGGACGACACGGTCGACTGGGGCATGGGCGAGACCCTCGCCATCGGCTCGCTGCTGATGGAGGGCACCCCGGTCCGGCTCGCCGGCCAGGACTCCCGCCGCGGCACCTTCGGCCAGCGGCACGCGGTGCTCATCGACCGCGAGACCGGCGAGGACTACACGCCGCTGCTCTACCTCTCCGAGGACCAGGCCCGCTACAACATCTACGACTCGCTGCTGAGCGAGTACGCGGCCATGGGCTTCGAGTACGGCTACTCCCTGGCCCGCCCCGAGGCGCTGGTCATGTGGGAGGCGCAGTTCGGTGACTTCGTCAACGGCGCGCAGACCATCGTGGACGAGTTCATCTCCTCGGCGGAGCAGAAGTGGGGCCAGACCTCCGGCGTCACCCTGCTCCTGCCGCACGGCTACGAGGGCCAGGGCCCGGACCACTCCTCGGCCCGGATCGAGCGCTTCCTCCAGCTGTGCGCGCAGAACAATATGACGGTCGCCATGCCGACGCTCCCGTCGAACTACTTCCACCTGCTGCGCTGGCAGGTCCACAACCCGCACCACAAGCCGCTGGTCGTCTTCACCCCGAAGTCGATGCTGCGTCTGAAGGCGGCGGCGTCGAAGACGGAGGAGTTCACCACGGGCGGCTTCCGGCCCGTCATCGGCGACTCGACGGTCAGGCCCGAGGACGTCCGCAAGGTCGTCTTCTGCTCCGGCAAGGTCTACTACGACCTGGAGGCGGAGCGGGAGAAGCGCGGCGCGCACGACACCGCGATCGTGCGTCTCGAGCGGCTCTACCCGCTGCCCGGCAAGGAGCTCCAGGCGGAGATCGCCAAGTTCCCGAACGCCGAGAAGTACCTGTGGGCCCAGGAGGAGCCGGCGAACCAGGGTGCCTGGCCGTTCCTCGGTCTCAACCTGATCGACGCCCTGGACCTGGCCGTCGGTGCGGATGTCCCGCACGGCGAGCGCCTGCGCCGCATCTCGCGGCCGCACGGCTCGTCGCCGGCGGTCGGCTCCGCCAAGCGGCACCAGGCCGAGCAGGCACAGCTGGTGGCGGAGGTCTTCGACGCGTAGTCGTCGAGGTCGTCGAGACCGCCGGTAGCACGCACGAAGGGCCCGTTCCCACGGAGGTGGGGGCGGGCCCTTCGGGCTGTACGGGGACGGGACGCCTGGAGGGGACGGCTATACGGGCTGCGGCTCGAAGTCCCAGTAGGGGCGGCGGCGACGCCGGGCGGAGAGGGTGTGCGGGTGCTCGGCGCCCAGCGTCTCGCTGAGCTGCCCGATGGCCTCCTGCTCCAGTTTCGCCGCCTCCTGGACACGCCGTAGCGTGCGCAGGTCCTCGGCGAGCGCCGTCTTGGCGGAGAGGACCAGCGGGTGGGCGTCACCCAGCATCATCTTGGCCCGCTCCAGGATGTCGCGGCCCAGCTCCACCGCGCCCTCCTCGTCGTCGACCCGGCTGCGGGCGGCCGCGGCGTTGAGCGCACAGCCCAGCGTCCAGGGATGGTCGGCGCCCATCACCCCGGTCATCCCGCGCAGTGCCCGCTCCGCGATGTCCAGCGCCTCGGACAGCTCCCCGAACTCGCCGCGCACCAGACCGGTGTTGCCCGTGGTGCCGATGGTGTACGGGTGGCTGTCGCCGGCCAGCGCGCGGTACCGCTCGGCGACCTCCTGGGCCAGGTCGCGGGCGTGCCCGAGGTCGCCGTGCTCGCGCAGGAAGGTGGCGTAGTCGGCGCGCAGCATCAGCGTCTCGGGATGCCGGGGACCCTGCACCTGACGGGAGCGCTCGACGAGGTCGGCCATCAGCTCACCGGCTCGCGCGCTCTCGCCGGAGCGGCGCAGGCACAGCGCCAGATCGTGTTCGGCGCGCAGGGTCTGCGGAGTGTGCGGGCCCATCACCTGAAGGTGCAGCCGGGCGTTGAGCTCCTGACTAGAGGTGGCATCGCGGTAGCGGCCGAGCAGCCGGAGCAGCCGGGCGTAGGCGTTGCCGGCGTTGAGGGTGAGGTGGTGCCGGGCGCGCAGTTCGCGTTCCCGGATGGCCAGCACCTCGCGGTGGGTGACCAGGGCCTCCTCATAGCGGCCGAGCAGGGCGAAGGCTTCGCCGAGGTTGTGCCGGGAGGAGAGGGTGCGCGGGGCCTCCGGGCCGAGCAGGGTGGCGTAGGCCCGCCAGACGGCGTCGAAGAGGCGGTGGGCCTCGTCGTACGAGCCGAGCGCCATCAGCGTGCCGGCCAGCCCGTCCTGGGCGCGCAGCAGATCGGCGTCGGTGGCCTCGCGCTCGGCGGAGAGCTGGTCGACGACGGCGCCGCCGACCGCTTCGGCCTCGCGGTAACGGCCCAGCAACCGCAGCATGTTGGCGTGCTGGTGGGTGAGCACGAGCATGGTGCGGTGGGTGGGTTCCAGGCGGGTGCGCCAGCGGGAGACGAACAGTTCGCATAGCCGCAGACCCACCCGGGGCTCACCGCGGGTGCGCAGATATTCGACGCAGTTGAGCAGCAGGCCGTGGACGGCCGGGTCGGGGCTGTCGAGGACGCCGGCCGTCTCCAGATGCGGGATGAGTGCGGCGTAGCGCTCCCAGTAGCGGGTGTCGTGGGGGTTTTGCGGGTCGGCGGTGACCAGCACCCGGCACGCCGTCGCGGACATCGCATCGCGTTCGTCCTCGGTCATGTCGCCGCGCAGGAAGCGGTGGTAGAGCCGGTGCATCTGGGCGGTCTCGACGGCCGGGTCGGCGTCCCGGGAGACCTGGTAGTCCAGGCGTACGGCGGTGGACTCGGTCAGCCGGCGCAGGGCGGTGTTCCAGCTGATCGGCTCGGCGGCGAGGTCGGCGAGATGTTCGGGCAGGTCGCCGCGGCGGGCCTTGGCGAGCATCGGGACGGGGATGGCGTCCGGGGTGAAGAACGCGAACAGTTTGAGGAGTTCGACGGCGGCGGGGCTGCGTTCGCGCAGGGTGTTGAGAGTTATGGCCCAGCTGGTCTGGAAGGCCATCGGGTAGTCGGAGGAGATCCGGATGCCGACGAGGCTGGGCTCGCCGCGCCGGATCAGCTCGATGTACTCCTTGGGCGGCATCGGGTTGGCGTCGAGCCAGGCGGCGGTCTGGGCGAGCAGCAGCGGCAGGTCCTGGACGGCCTCGGCGAGCAGATTGCCCTCCACCGGGGTCAGCCGCGGTGCGCGCCGCCGGGCGTAGGCGACGGACTCGACGCGGTTGAAGGGCAGCACCTCGATCTCCTGGGCGCTGCCGGATCCCGACCAGTCGCGGGTCAGGGTGGTGATCAGGACATGGCCGCGGCCGTCGGGGACCAGGTCCTCGATCTGTTCCATGTCGTCGGCGCTGTCGAAGATCAGCAGCCAGCGGCGGTAGGGGCGGCCGATGCGCAGCGCTTCATGGACGGCGCGGATACGGTCGCCGAGCTCCTGGCCGACCGGCAGCCCGAGCCGGCCCGCCAGCTCGGCGAGCTGTTCGCGGGCGGCGCCGCGGTTGGTGGCGCTGACCCACCACACCACGTCGTAGTCGTTGCCGAAGCGGTGGGCGTACTCCTGGGCGATCTGGCTCTTGCCGACGCCGGAAGTGCCGTAGAGCGCGATACGGGTCTCCAGCGGCGGGGCCGAGCCCGCGCCGGTGCCCGCCAGCTTGTCGTGCAGCTCCTCGAGGACGTTGTCGCGGCCGGTGAAGCGGTTGTTGCGGCGTGGGATGTTCCACACCTCGGGCGGGTTGTTGGGGAAGCGGGGCGCGCCGGGGGCGCCACCGTCCGTGCCGCGCCCGGTGGACTTGATGCCGAGCCGTTGCAGCAGCCGGCGCTTGGCCTCGCGGGTGTCCAGGTCGCGCAGGTCGGCGGGGCGCAGCAGGGAGGCGGTGGCGGGCAGCCGCTGGGTGGCGACGCTGACCGCCGCGAAGCGGTCGGCGTGCGGCGGCACCACTTCCCGTAGCGCGGTCGTCCATTCCTCCTGGGTCTTGGGGCCGAGGCGGAAGTACCAGTCGTCGAGGACCATCAACAGCCGGCCCTCGGCCTCCAGCAGTCCCGTCAGCTCTTCGGCCAGGGCGGTGTCCGCCTGGGGGTCCCAGCGCAGCATGGTCGTGCCGTGGCCGAGCTCTTCCAGCTGGTGGGAGATCCACGCGGCCCAGGGCCGGGCGAAGCCCGCATAGCTGATGGTGATGTGCTCGTCGGAGCCGGCGGAACCAGAAGAAGCGGACTGATCGACCATGCGACCGTCTCCCTGAGATGCGAGGTGCGCGCGTGCAGAGGCTGATGCCGGGACTGTTGACGACCCGGTACACGTCTGGCTGATTTGCACGATAGCCCAAGTGTCCCCCCATTCTGCGACAGTGCGTCAGGTCATGTGGGGGGAACGTCAGTTGGGCGCGCCGCCGGCGATTTCGGCAAGGGCGGCGGCGGGCGGCGGGCGGGCGAAACGGCGGTGTCCAGACGGGCCGCGATGTGCCGGATGAGGCGTTCGAGGTCGGCGCAGTACACGGACGGGTTGGCGAATCCGCTGGGGCCCGCGCGGTAGCGGTGCGCGTAGTTCCCGCCGCCGCACACCGCCATCAGGGCGCAGCGGCGGCACTGGGCGCCGAGCCCGTCCCGGCCGCGCTGGCGGGCGGCGACGCCGGGGTGTGCCAGGGCCTCGTCGAAGGTGTTGCGGAAGACGTCGAGGCCGGTGGCGGTGGCGCCTTCGTAGGCGGATTTGAGGGAGTCGACCTGCTCGATGGCGCCGTCGGTGTCGATCACCAGGGCGACGAACGGTGAGAGGCCGACCGTTTCGCCGGCGCCGGGCCGGCCCAGGAGCAGTCCGAGGATCTCGGTGAACAGCCGCACCCGTGGGCCGGGGCCGCCGTCCCACCACAGGTCGAAGACGGTGCACAGCCAGTCGCCGTACGGGGTGGGGCCGGCCGGGAGAGGCGGGGCGGGCGGCGGGCTGGACCAGTTGGCGTGCGGGAGGAGGAAGTCGAGCATCGGGGGAGCCAGGGCGCGCAGCGAGCCGTGGACCTCGGCGGGGTCGGCGGTGATGTCGACGGTGCACAGGATGCCGGCGAACACCTCGGGGCGGGCCCGCAGGAGGCGTACCGCCCGGGAGACGGCGGGCCAGGAGGGGCGCCCGGCGTGGTCGAGGCGACGGCGGTTGAGGCCGGGGGTGCCGCCGTCGAGGCTGAGGCCGATGTGGAATCCGGCGGCGCCCAGGGTGTCGACCAGCTGCTCGGTGAGCAGGGTGCCGTTGGTCTGGACGCCGAAGGCGGCGGTGCAGTCGGCGGGCAGGGCGGCGCGGATGGCGGCGGCCTGGTCGAGGAGCGGGCCGGGGCCGGTCAGCAGCGGCTCCCCGCCGTGCAGCTCGATACGGATCTCGCGCAGCCGGTGGGTGCGGGCGTGTTCGGCGATGCGCAGCGCGGTCTGCCGCCGGGTGGCGGCCGCGACCTTGGACGGGCGGCGGCGCCAGGTGCGGTCCGGGCCGGTGTAGATGTAGCAGTAGGTGCAGGCGAGGTTGCAGCGGCTGTGCATCTTGAGGACGAACTGCCGGAAGGGTACGGCTGTGCTGTGACGGCTCTGGCCGCTCTGTCCGCCCACGCCGTCCCCGCCTTCGCCGACGTCCGGGATCCGGGACCGTCGGCTCCCGCCCGCTTGGTGAATGACTGCTGCGGGGTACTTGTGCTCCGTTATCGGTCCAAGAACCGAATTCCTTTCACAACTGGCCGGTTCCCGAACCCGATTGCCTAAAAATGAGCGCCTCCGACCGCCTCTCCCGTCCGTCAGGGAGTGCTCACCTGGGGTCGGGGCTGGCTTCGTAGTACGCCACCGCTTCGTCCTCGGCCGGCCAGTTGCGCAGCAGCAGCTCCGCGACCCGACCCAGCACCGGATGGCCCGCCTGTGCCGCCAGCGCGCTCACCTCCACCCCCGCGAAATCCGGCAGCGGCTCGGCCGACGGGGCCCATGGGGCGGCCGCAGCCGGTTCGGTGCGGTCAATCGTCGCCACACTGCTCTCCTCTGGGCCGGCTGGACGGGTGTGTTCCCGAACTCCCGTCCACGGAAACACGTTCACCGGCCGAGGGCCAGGCACTCGGCCGGGGCACACAGGGGCGTCAGCGGGGGGCTTCGAGGGCGCGCATCCGGGCGCGGGTGCGCTGGGCCTCGGGGCCGCTGTCCTCGGCCGCGCGCTGCCACTGCGCCCAGCTCTCGCGGTAGGCGTGCAGCGCGGACTGGGGTCCGGCGGCGGCTTCCAGGACCGTGCCCCGGCGGTGGTGGGCGCGCGCCGCCAGCAGGGCGCTGCCCGCCTCAAGGGCCGCGGTGGCGGCGCGGCGGTAGCAGGCGACGGCCCGGTCGAGGTGTTCCCGGGAGCCGAAGTGGGCGTCCAGCAACCGCTGGATATCGCCCACTTCCAGCCATGCCTCGGCCGATACGGACGCCACGTCCGTGCGGCGCGCGGCCAGTTCCAGGATCCAGTCGGCCTCGTGCAGATCGGCGAGCGAGGGCTGGCGGTGATAGCGCTGCATCAGGGCGCGGCCGAAGAGCAGACGGTGGGAGGCGAGCGCGGGATCCTGCGGCGCGACCCGGCCCAGTGCCTCGCGCAGCACATGCACGGCCTCATTGGCCAGGCGTTTTCCCGGTTCGGCGGCCGGCTCCAGGCGGGCGCGGGTCAGCAGCGCGGCGCCGCGTTCGGCGAGCAGGGCGCTGTGCTCGGGCGAGTCCGGGACGGTGAGACGGAGCGCGCCGGCCAGCGCGGCGACGGCCTCGTCGAGGGCGGCCAGGGATCCCGTACGGGTGTGGGCGGCGCTCTGCGCGGCGGCGATCCGCCGCAGACTGTCGGCCTCCAGGGCGGGGTCGCCGAGTTCATGGGCGATCGCGCGGGCGCGCTCCAGGGTGGGCAGTACGGACGGCAGGGCCGCGCCGCCGGTCAGCGAGCGGGCGGCCGCGAGATCCAGCAGCGTCTCGCACACCGGCCGGTCGGCGGCGCTGCCGCGGCGGCGCAGCAGGACGACGGCGGTCTCCAGGTCGTCGGCGGCGCGCACCGCGAGCGCACCGGCCGGCTGCGGCGCGGCGGTGCGGCGGGCCCGGTCGAGCAGGACGCCGCCGCGGGCGGCATGGACCTCGCCGGGGACCTGGCGGCCGCTGGGCCACTGGTCGAGGAGGGTGGTCAGGGAGCGTTCGGCCTCGTCGAGCGGATCGGTCTCCGCCGCCTGTCCGGCCGCCTCCGGCAGGGCGGCGAGGCGGCGCAGTGCCTCGGTGCGCAGCACCATGCTCTCCAGCACACGGGGGTCGAGCAGGCTCATCAGCCCGCAGGCGGTGTGCAGATGGCGGGCGGCGTCCTCCAGGGCGGCGCGCTCCTCGGCCGGGGTGCCCGCGGCGCGACGCTCCCCGGCGCGGGCGTGCCGCACCCGGCCGAGCACGATCAGCGCCCGGGTCCGCTCGGCCTCCGCACCGCCGTCCGCCGCCGCCTGCTCCGCGTCCCGCACGGCCCGTTCGGCCTCCTCCAGGGCGTCGGGCTGCCGCCAGGTCGCCCAGGCGTGCAGCAGCGCGCGGCCGAGGTCGGTGCCCGCCACCGGCAGCCGGACCGCCGCGGCCCGCAGCAGCCGGACGGCCTCGATCAGATCGCGTACGGCCCGGTCGTGCTCGTAGCGCTCCAGGAGGGCCGCGCCCTCGGCGGCCGGGCCGTCGGGCTCGTACGGCCGCCGGTCGGGCGTGCGCAGTGCGGGCTCGAAGCGGCGCAGGACACGCTCGGAGACCCGGGCGAACGGCTCGGGGACGGCCCGCTGCCCGGTCTCCGGCTCACGGCCGCTGCCGGAGAGCATGGCGACCGCGACGGCCGGGAAGTTACGGGCGCGGCGGCCGAAGGTGCGCTCGACGTAGAGCGAGCAGTGCTTGAGGACCAGCGCCGCCTCGCCCGCGCTCAGCCGGCCCAGCAGCTCGTCGCGCACGCCGGGCACGAAGTCGTACCAGGGGCCGCTCACCGCCGCTTCCGGCCCCGACGGCCTCCCCCAGGCCCTCAGGGAGGAGGGAGGTACCCCCCGGTCCGGCGGGAGTTGGGTGACCAGTCCGCTGAGCAGCACCTCGGCAAGTTCCGCCGGGCCGGTGTGCGGGAGCATCGCGCGCTGCACCAGCTGGATGACCGGGAGGGCGAGCGGTACGGCCGAGAGATGGACGGCGAGCAGCCGGGCGGCGGGGGACGCCTGCTGGTCGAACTCGCGGACCATCCGCGACGGTTCGGCGCGCGGGGGCGTCTGCTCGGGCGCGGGCTCGGCTCCGTGGTCGGCCCGTACGACGGTGGCCGCGCCGGGCAGCGAGAGACCGGCGTCGGCGGCGGCCAGGCGGGCCCAGGTGCCGAGGGCGGAGGGGGTCGGGGACAGGACCGGTACGGCGCGTTCGCGGGCCGGGGATTGGGGTCTCCCCTGCGCATGGGGGTCCCCCCGCTCGAGCGGAGCCGAGAGTGGGGGAGGAGTGGAGAGCTTGGGGAAGGACGCGCCCGGCGGTGCGGGGCGCCGGCGGCGCCGCCGGGCGGGCCGGAAGCCGAGGGCCTGGTAGGGGCCCTGGTGCCGGACGAGGGTGCCGGCGACGGCGGGCAGCAGAGTGCGCGCCCACATGCGCTGCGGCAGCGGCTGGACGACGGCGAGCGGGGCGTCGGCGGCCCAGCGGTAGAGCAGCCGCTGCATCCGGCCGTCCCGCCACAGGGGCCCGGCGCAGTCGCTGATGACGAGGGTGAGGTGATGGCCGGTGGGGTCGTGCAGCTGGTCGGCGGGGCGCAGCGGGTGGCCGGGGCCGGGGGTGGCGGCGACGCCGACGTCCGGGCCGTGCGGGTGGAGGTAGTGGACGGTGACATCGCGGAAGGCGCCGACGCGTTCACAGACCTGGCGCAGGTCGTGCAGCATCTGCTCCCAGACGGCCATCGAGGACGAGCCGTCCATCAGGAGCCGCAGCGCGGCGGAGCGGCGGTGCACCCCGCGCAGTACCGGGATGACCAGGCCGGCACGGGCGGAGAGTTCGGCGGTGGCGTCGTCGTCCAGCTCCTGGCGGAGCGGGGCGGCCGGCGGGCGGTAGCGCTGGACGGGCCGCAGGGCGCGCTGGAGGGGTAAGAGGCCGGGGAAGGCGGAGGCGATCGGGACGGCGACCTCGCCGAGGCGGTGGTGGTCGGGGTCGGCGATCCGGTCGTCGTGCGCGGGCAGCAGCTCGGCGTCCCGGCGGCGCGGGCCCGTGGCGGGCGCGTGGGACGGCTCCGGCTCGCCGGCGTCCGCCGTACCGGTCCGGCGCGCGCCCGGTGCCGTCGTTCCCGCCCCCACGGAGAAACTGGCCGGATCCTGGCGGTCCGGGCGGGACGGTGGCGGCGCGTCAGCCGTGCCGTCGGTGTCGTCCGGCGTGATCCACTGGGCGAGCCAGAGGGCATCGGCCATCCCCTGGGCGTCGGCCGGCACACCGGCAGCCGTCAGCCGCCCGACCAGTTCGTCGAGTCCGTCGGGTCCATCGGGTCCGCCGGGTCCGCCGCGTCCGTCGTGGGGACCCGGGCCAGGCTCCCCGAGAGGCACTGCGCTCACCTCGTCCGGTCAAGAGGCCGCATCAGCTCGGCCGTCAGCCGCCGTCGGGTCTCCTCCTCGTCCTCGTCCGTCCATCCGGCCCTCTGGGTGAGGTGGATGGCGTTGAACAGCTGGTCGACGGCGCGCACATCGCCGGGTTCGCGGTCCAGGAAGCGGTCGATCACCGCTTCGTGGCGCTCGGCCGCGCCCTCGCCGAAGTGGGCCCGCACCATGGACGCGAGCCGCTCCTTGTCCGGGAGCGGGATGTGGAGGTGGATGCAGCGGCGCAGCAGGGGCGCCGGGAAGTCCCGTTCGCCGTTGCTGGTGAGGACGATGAACGGGAAGGCCCGGCAGCGCACCCGGCCGTCGCGCACCGTCACGCGGGTGCCGTCGTCGCTGAGCACCGGCACCTCGGAGGCGGATCCGGCCAGCCGCTCCAGCTCCGGAATCCTGAACTCGCCTTCCTCCAGGACGTTCAGGAGGTCGTTGGGCAGGTCGATGTCGCTCTTGTCGAGCTCGTCGACGAGCAGCACCCGGGGCCGGGCGGCGGGCAGCAGGGCCGTACCGAGCGGGCCGAGGCGGATGTAACGGCCGATGCCGCCGCCGGGCTCGTCGCCGGTGTCCGGTGCCTCCTGGCCGGCTTCGGGCCGCTGCGGTGCGGCGCGGGCGATCTGGAGGTCCTGGAGGCGGCCGATCGCGTCATAGGCGTACAGGCCGTCGCGGAGCGTGCTGCGGCTGACGACCGGCCAGCTCAGCACCCGGCCCAGGCCCAGTTCGTAGGCGACGGCGTGGGCCAGGGTGCTCTTGCCGCTGCCCGGGGCGCCGGTCACCAGCAGCGGCCGGCGCAGGTAGAGGGCGGCGTTGACCAGCTCGCGCTCGGTCTCGCCGGGCCGGTGGTGGCGGGCCTCGGCGGGCCGTACGCCGAGCCGACGCTCGGAGGCGGGGTCGAGGGCGGCGGGCGGCGGCACCAGCGGCCCGCCGTCGAAATCACGCCAGGGCGGGGGCGGCGGAAGGTGATCGATTCCGTCGTGCGGTGCCCCCGCGCCACGGTAGATGAGCCAGTCGCTCACGTCGGAACTCCTCGTCGCCGGGCGGGCATCACCATCTCCCACTCATCTCCCACGACGCTATGACAGTACCCAGCCGTACGGAAGGTCACGGGGCGGTTTCCGGTCTCCGTTGTTTCTCACGGACGGGCGCCAAGTGCCGCCTGCGGGGCGCCACTTGCCTCGGCAGGGCGCCCGTCGACGGCACGGGCGCCGGGCGCGTGCGAGGGGACGCGGGCGGCTGCGGGAAGCGCGGCACGGCGTACGGAAACCGCCCGCGTGGGCGGCCCGCCGGGGGCTCATGGCGGCCCGCCGGGGGGCTCATTCGGGCGACACCTGCGGCCGGTCCGCGAACAGCTTGGGCAGCGGGTCGAGCGGGTCGTCGTAGAGGAGCACCAGGTCGCGCGCCCAGTGGGTGTCCCGCGCTGCGGCACCGGCGGCGTGCGCGCGCAGCTCCTGGACCAGTTCGGGCAGCCGCGCGACCCCGCCCGGTCCCTGGAGGAGGTTGCGTACTCCGCTGTGGAACTCCTCGCAGGCGGCGTCGCATTCCCGCGCGCCATGGCCGGACGACGCCCACAGTCCGGCCGGGAAGCCGCTGTCCAGGGCGATGCCGACCGCCTCCCGGCCGAAGCCGTCGGCCACGGAGTGGCAGAGCGCGGGCAGCGTGCCGTCGTCCGCGCCCTCCAGGAGCCGCAGCAGCGCCTCGGCGGAGCCCGGCCCCGTCCGCACGCACTCCGCTCCTCCCCCGGGCTCTCGGCTTCCCTGCCCGGGGGTCCCCCCTGCGCAGGGGGGACCCCCGTCGCCGCCGGAGGGACTCTGCGGCGGGAGGCGCAGCGCGCGCAGTTCACGGGCGGCGGTGATGCCCTGCCAGCGGCGCAGCCAGGCCGGATCGACCTCGTCGCGGCGCGCCTGGTCGCGCAGCACCACCGGGCGCCGGGGGCCCACCGGCCATCCCTTGGCGGTGCGCCGGGTGGAGACCGCGACCTCCCACTGATCGGCCGGGGTGTGCCAGCGGCCTTCGGGGACGGCGACCTCCAGACGGACCCGGGCGCCCGGCCCCGCTTCTCCGTCGGCACGCAGCAGACGCGCGCCGAGGCGCCGCAGCACCTCGTCCCGGGCCTGCTCGAAGGGCACGCCGCCGTCGGATTCCCGGACGTCGACGCGCAGCCACTGGCCGCGGCCGTAGCCCTCGCTGACCGACCAGTTGAACAGCTCGTGCCCGGCCTCGTCGTAGAAGAAGAGCGGCTCGAACTCGACGAGGACGGAGCGCGGCCGGGGCCGTACGGGCCCTATCCTGCGCCGGTCCTCCGGCCGCAGCACCACCGCCTTGGCCTGGACGAAATCCGCGAGCCGGGCGGCTGCCTCGCGTACCGCGGCGGCTTCCTCGCCGGGGACCTCGCGGACCTCGTCGGCGGTCAGCTTCGCCACGATGCGCAGGTAGTGCACGAAGGCGCGCAGTTCGGTGTACGGGTCGCTGCCCTGGTAGAGCGCGCCGTGGCCGTCCCGCCAGGTGCGCAGCATCCAGGCGCCGGGCCCGGCGGCGCGGTCGAGGGCATTGCCGACCGCCTCCTCCACATCCAGCGGGTCGCGGGGTGCGGGCAGGTGGGCGAGCAGGTCGAGCGCCTGGAGGCGTTCCTGTACGCCCCACAGGCGGCCGCGTCCGGCCATGATGGCGTGCTGGGCGTCGAACCAGGTGGGCCCGCCGCCGCGGCCGAGGTCCTGGCCGCTCCAGTGCCAGCGGTCGTGCAGGCCCAGCAGGGCGTGGTACGGGTCGGGTCCCAGGCCCGCGGCGCCCGCCGCCAGGTGTTCGGGGCCCAGCCCGCGCAGCGCGGTGACCGGCACCGCGAGCCCGAGGTGGTCCTGCCGGTGGCTGCCCTTGACGATGCCGACCACCTCGCCGCGGTCGCATTCGACCAGCGGCCCGCCGGAGGCACCGGGCGTGACCCGGACGTCGCTGCCGAACTGGAGGCCGCGGGCGTCGCGGGCGCCGAACCGGACGGCGATGAAGGGGTCGACGGGGCCGGTGGCCGCACCGTGGTCGCGACCGTCGCGACGTTCCTGGCCGTCCCGGCCACCGCAACCGGATTCACGTAGTACGCGTTCCGGCCCCGCCCCCGGGGCCGCCCCCGTCTCCTCGTGCCCCCGGAAGATGTACGCGTCCTCCAGGAGGGTCGCCGGCTGATCGCTGACCCAGGCGCAGGGGTGGCCGACGGCCGGGTCGAGCAGCCGGATCAGCGCGAGATCGGCGCGGGCGGCGGCGGGCCCGGCCGCCGGGGCGGGCCGGCTCAGGTCGTACTCCAGCCGCGCGGCGACCGCCCGGCCCTCGACGACGACACCGAGGACGCCGTCCGGGCCGATCTCGCGGTGCCGCCCGTCGTGTGGTGCGGGCACATGGGCGCAGGTCAGCACCCAGCCGGGGGCGATCAGCACCCCGCTCCCCCACAGCCCGGTCTCCTTGGTGCCGGGCGCGGCACACAGTCCGACGGTCGTGCGCCCGGCCTGTTCGAGCAGCTCCGTGTATCCCGCCCGGTCACCGTGGGCACGGGCCGGGCCGTCCCCGGTCGCCATCAGCGGCCCGATTCATCCGGCTCCCGGCGGCCGGCCGGCGGGCCGGGATGTGCGGGCCGCCCGGGGTCCGCCGCGCCGTCCTCGCGCCGCCAGGTCAGCGTGATGGCGAGGTTGGCCTTCGCCTCGCCGTCGGCGAGCAGGGCGACGGCCTTGCCGGGCTTGGCCGAGACCTCCACCCCGAAGGTCACGCTGGTCTCGTCCGGCGCGACCCGTGCGGTGGCCTCGCGGACGCTGGCGGCGACGCCGCCGACCACCTCGCGCAGGCCCTCGACCCGGGCGCCGAGCGCCTCCCAGGCGCCGACGTCCTCGAATTCGCCCTCCGCACCGTCCCAGCCGTCGAGGCCGGGCGCGTCCAGCCGGGAGACCCGGGCCCAGATCCCCGTACCGTCGGGCAGCTCGATGTACTGCGCGCGATCTTGCATCACGGCCTCCTGCTCCCCCTAGGCGGCAATTCCCCATTACCGCAGGACCGTTGACAGACGATCAGGCTAGCCCGCGGGCGACTGTGGCGCGAGAGGTCCGTGGGCCTGCCTATCCTGGCCGGGAATGTCCCATGACCCCTGGTGGAGAGCGCGTGTATTTCACTGACCGTGGCATCGAGGAGCTGGAGAACCGGCGCGGCGAGGAGGAGGTCACTCTCGGGTGGGTGGCCGATCAGCTGCGGACGTTCGTCGATCTGAACCCGGACTTCGAGGTCCCGGTGGAGCGGCTGGCCACCTGGCTGGCGCGGCTGGACGACGAGGACGACGACGAGTAGCGGCCAACGAGGAGCGGACGGCCGAGGGGGCGCACCGCACCGCGGCTCCACACTCTTGACTTCCCCCTACCGCGATATATCGTGTCTAGCGAAGACACGATATGTTGCGTTGCACGCCTGTCCGTGTGCACGCCCGGCCAGGGGAGGCGCGGAATGTCAGCACGGACCGAGTGGTCGGTCTCCGAGCCACGCAAGCTGGAGTTCACCGAGCCTGTCAGAGCCCTGAAGGTGCGCATGGCCGGCGGCACCGTCAATGTCGTCGGCACCTCGGACGGCGGCCCGCCCCGCGTCGAGGTCGGCGAGATCCACGGCGAGCCGCTGTCCGTCTCGTACGACAACGGCACCCTCTCCCTCGCGTACGAGGACCTCCCCTGGAAGGGCTTCTTGAAGTTCCTCGACCGCAAGGGCTGGAGCCGCCGGGCCGTGGTCTCGGTGACCGTCCCGGCCGCCACCCGCGTCGAGATCGGCGTGGTCGGGGCGAGCACGGTGGTCTCGGGGATCTCGGGGCGTACGGACATCCGCGGCGTCTCCGGTGACACCACCCTCGTCGGGCTGACCGGCCCGGTGCGGGCGGAGACCGTATCGGGCGGTGTCGAGGCCCAGGGCGTCACCGGTGACCTGCGGTTCCACTCCGTCTCGGGCGATCTGACGGTGATCGAGGGCGGCGGGGGCGGGGTGCGCGCCGATTCCGTCAGCGGGGACATGACCCTGGACCTGGAACCCCTGGCGAAGGGCGCCGGCATCCAGCTGACGACGGTCTCCGGCGAGGTCGCCATCCGTCTGCCCGACCCGGCCGACGCCAAGGTGGAGGCCAACACCACGACCGGCTCGGTCGCCAATGCCTTCGACGACCTGCGGGTCAGCGGCTGGGGCCCCCGGCAGATCACCGGCACCCTCGGCGCCGGCACCGGCCGGCTCAAGGCCACCACCGTCACCGGCGGACTGGCCCTGCTGCGCCGCCCCGCGTTCGAGGACCGCCAGGACGCCGCGGCCGCCCCCACCACCCCGCCCGCCGACCCGCCCGCCGACGCCGGGAAGAAGGTGCTCTGAGCATGCCCCCCGTCTTCGCCCATGGCCGCCTCCGCCTCTACCTCCTCAAGCTGCTGGACGAGGCCCCGCGGCACGGCTACGAGATCATCCGCCTACTGGAGGAACGCTTCCAGGGCCTGTACGCCCCCTCGGCCGGCACGGTCTACCCGCGGCTGGCCAAGCTGGAGGCCGAGGGCCTGGTCACCCATGCCACCGAGGGCGGCCGCAAGGTCTACTCCATCACCCGTGCCGGCCGCGCCGAACTGGCCGACCGCGGCGGCGAGCTGGCCGATCTGGAGCTGGAGATCCGGGAGTCGGTCGCGGCGCTGGCCTCGGACATCCGGGAGGACGTGAGCGGTTCGGCGCGGGATCTGCGCCGCGAGATGCGCGAGGCCGCGCAGCAGGCCCGCGCGGGCGGGTCCGGTACGAAGGGCGCCGCGGGCGACGGCGCCGGGCGGCCGTACCCCGACCCCGCGGAGTACTTCGACGGCACGTTCGGCGACAAGGAGTCCTGGCGGCAGGCCAGGGAGGAGTTCCGGCGCGCCAAGGAGGAGTGGAAGGAACAGGCCCGCCGCGCCAAGGAGGAGAGCCGCCGGGCCCGTCAGGACGCCCAGCGCGCCCGTAAGCAGGCCAGGGATGCGCAGGCGTTCGCGCGCGAGGAGATCCAGCGGGTCATCAGGCGCGTCCAGGACCAGACCCAGGAACACGTACGGACCGGGGACTGGTCGGGGGCGGTGCGCGAGGCGCTGTCCGAGGTCTCGCGCGAGATGGGCCGGTTCACGGGCGGCCAGCCGGGCGCCGGGCGCGGCGCCGCCGACGCCGGGCCCCGGGCGACGGCCGAGCGCGTGGACCTGGCCAAGGACGAATCCGCGGACAAGGACGACGCCGCGGCCGAGGCACCGCCGGCACCGGAGCGGGCGACCGAGCCGGAGTGGGCGGCCGAGCCGGAGTGGGCGGCCGAGCCGGCAACCGGTGACCCGGCCCGGGACTTCGAGCGCCTCCTGGACCGCTTCCGCGACGACCTCCGGGACACGGCCCGCGACCACGGCATCACGCCCGACCAGCTGACGGAGTCCCGTCGGCGGCTGTCGACCACGGCCGCCCGCATCGGTGCGCTGCTGCGCGATCCGGGACGGGATGCGGAGGCGGCGGATCCGGAGCAGTGACGGAGCGGGCCCCGGGGGCGTCCCCACGCGGGCGCCCCCGGAGGGGCCGGCCCACGGGGTCTCGCTCCACGGCCGAAACCCCTCGCCCACCCCACCGTCAGCCCACCGGCACCCAACGACCGCCCAACAGCCGCCCAATTACCCAGAGTTAATTATCTCAGCCTGGATTCACGGCGCGTAATCGGGGAATTCCTTTCATCGCATGGTTCACCGGATGGTTCACCGCACCTCCGTTGCGCTGGGGACCACGGCGGGCCCTGCGTCAACTCCCCCTGTCCGCACACATCGTGAAGGCCAAGAGGTACAGCGATGTCGGATTACCTTGCGGTCGCCCGCCGGATGTGGCAGCGGATCGAGCCGCTGCACGCCACGCTCTACTTCGCCCCCGAGGCCCGCCAGGTGGCCTCGGACCTCGGCTACGACGTCGCGACGCGCTGGCCCAGCTATTTCGCCTGGCGGACGGCCCCGCTGGGCGCGGCCGGCCCGGAGCTGGTGGCCGCGACGTACTACAGCTTCAGCCCGCGGCTGATTGCCCGTCATGTGCCGCAGATCTGGACCACCGCCGATCCGGCCAAGGTGCTGGATGCGCGGTTGCTCGCCATGGACCGTGCACTGACCACCCTGACGCGCGACCGGCTGACCAGCGGCCAGCTCACCGAGGCGGCCCGGCTGGCGCGCCAGGCCGCCGAGAACGCCGGGCCCGCGGCGCGTCCGCTGGCCGCCGCCAACCGCGATCTGCCCTGGCCCGACGCGCCGCACCTGGTGCTCTGGCAGGCCGCGACGGTCCTGCGCGAGCACCGCGGCGACGGCCATCTGGCGGCGCTGCTGACCTTCGGCCTCGACCCCTGCGAGGCGCTGGTGTCGTTCGCCGCGATCGGCGCCGCACCGGCCGCCGACTTCGCCGGGCGCGGCTGGACCGCCGAGGAGTGGCGCGAGGCCCGTCACCGCCTCGTCGCCCGCGGCTGCCTGGGCCCCGACGGCGGCGCAACCGAACGCGGCCGCAAGGAACGCGAAGCGATCGAACGCCTGACGGACCGCCTGGCCGCCGGCCCCTGGCGTTCCCTGGGCCACTCCCACGCCGAACGCCTCGCCCAGCTCCTCAAGCCCGTCCTCGCCGCCGCCTTCGAGGCGGGCTATCTGCCGCACCACAGCACGCTGGGCATCGGCACGGTGAAGGTCGGCTATCCGTAGCCGCGCCCCGGCGTGGGGGCAAGGACAGCCCTTGACCTCAAGTGCACTTGAGGGGAAACGCTGGCCCCATGAACGACACCACATCAGCACCCCGCCTCCCCCTCACCACCGACTTCCCCGACGTTGCGCGCGCCGACGCCGCCACGGCCCTGGTCAGCTCGTGGATCGTGCCGGACGCCGCGCTCCAGCGGCCGGCCGCGGACGCGATCCTCGATGAATGGGGGCACCAGTCACGTCCGGAAGCGATGCTCTCGCTCAGCATCTTTCTCAGCGCGGACGGCAGTCATCTCCTCAACTACGGGCAGTGGGCGAGCGATGACGCGCACCGGGCATGGGTGCGCACCCGGCGCGCCGCCGCCGTCAGCCGTATCGATGAGGCGCTGCCGGGCATCCGGCGGCCCGGCC
This sequence comes from Streptomyces sp. NPDC048483, assembly GCF_040651455.1. Taxonomy (NCBI): domain Bacteria; kingdom Bacillati; phylum Actinomycetota; class Actinomycetes; order Kitasatosporales; family Streptomycetaceae; genus Streptomyces; species Streptomyces sp. NPDC048483. The sequence goes on along the minus strand of NZ_JBEZJZ010000004.1, from coordinate 142,476 downwards.
TGGTGCGTTATCGGCGGTATCGCAGCTACGTACCGCAGGAGCCGGCTGTCGGCCGGCCCAACCTCCTGGTCACACCCGCCTTCGCCACCGCCGGGCCGGACGTCCAGCGCGCCCTCGCCGACACCGTCGTCGACGAGCTGACCCGCGCGCAGGTGCCGGGCCTGCTCGGCGCCCACTTCCATCTGAGCCAGGACGGCGGCCGGGTGCTCAACTACGCGGAATGGGAGGGCATTTCGGCCTGGCAGGAATTCGTGACACACGGGGCGTCGGCGCGGATACGGGCGACCATCGCGGCCATGGACGGGGTGACGCCCACCCCGGCGGTCCCCGATGCGCCGGACGTGGCGCCCTACCGGCTGTACAAGAGCCTGGTCAATGTTCCCGCCCCGGCGACCGCCGCACCCCAAGAAGCCTGAGACCTGTCCTCTCCAGATCCCCGCCGGCTGGGCGCCAACGGCGAGATCTCCGCGGTGCACGACCCGCGCCCGGCCGCTACACCGGGCCCAGGATCCGGTCGAGGTGGTAGTCGACCGTGCGCCGCACCTCGGCCAGGGTCCGGCGGCCGTGCAGGGCGTCCATGCCGAGCCCGGTGACGCCGGACACCAGCAGATCCGCCTCGCGCTCGGGGTCGAGGCCGGCGGCCGCCGGGGCCCCCGGCGGCGCACCCGCCTGCCGGATCAGGCCGGCGACCAGCGCCTCCAGCGGCTGATCGCCGTGCAGAAAGACCTCGGCGAGGGCGGCGTCGGTCAGGCTGCGCACGTAATACGCGAGGAACACCCGCAGCGCCGTGCGCCGTTGCCCGTCGAGCGGCAGGAACTCCCCCAGGACGGCCCGGAGCACCGCCCGCGGGTCGGTGGGGTCCGGCAGCCGCTCGATCCGGGCGCGGGCGCGCCGGTCGTTCTCCTCGTGGAGCAGTCGCAGCGCCTCGACGAGCAGCCGCTGCTTGCTGCCGAAGGTGTACTGCACCACCCGCAGCGACACCCCGGCCTCGGCCGCCACCTCGCGCATGCTGGCGGACTCCAGGCCGCGCCCGGCCGCGATCCGCCAGACCGCCTCGGCGATCTCGCGGCGCCGCCGGTCCGCCGCGGCCCCCGGCGGCGGGGGTTCCACGGCTGTCCCGGCCGTCCCCACCCGTTCCTTCCGCCGCTGCCGGTACGCCTTGGCCCGGCAGCTCCGTGAGCAGTAGGCGGGCGGCCGCCCCCGCTCGGCCGCCGGCAGCGGCACACCGCACACCCGACACCCGTGATCCTTCTTTTCGTCACGCACGCAGCCACCCTATCGCGCTACGAGAAGCGTGACGAATAGCAAGGATAGGCCGGTAAGTCAAGGCACGTGGTCGATTCGGCACGGGTTCATTGATACAGTCGTATCCATCGGAGGGCGGCGCCGCGAGGAAGCGCCCGGCACCTCCGCACGACCACGGGAGGAATGCGATCGTGAACGAGGGCTATTACCGGCTGCTGTCCGTCCTGACGCTGGCGCTGGGCTTCTGGCAGGGGCCGATGGCGATCTTCTATCGGCTGACCCGGGACGACACCGGCACCCCGATGCGGGCCGCCAACTACCTGGCCAGTCCCTGGTGTTACCTCGTCGCGGGGGCCGCCACCGCGGCCTGCTGCGCACTGCTGGCCGTACTCGACTCCGGACGCAAAAAGGCGCTGGCCCGCGCGGGCGCGTCCGAGGACCGGCCCGTCAGCGCCCGCTGAACCGGCCCGTCGCCCACCGCTCCAGCGCGGCCCGCAGCGCCGCCAACTCGCCTTCGTCACCGGTGAGTTCGAAAGCGTAGCGGCGACCGCGCAGCCCGCGCGCGGCCGGCCGGGCGGTGATCAGGCGGCTGCCGAGCGGACCGCAGGAGTCCGGCGCCCGCTCGACGGGATACAGATCGAGGAACGGCGCCCGTACGGCTCCGGCCGGATTCCCCGCGTCCCCCACAGCCCCCGCATCCCCCGGCAGGTCGTCCGCCGCCACCTCGACGGCCGCGATCCGGGCCCAGCGCAGCCCCTGTTGGACGTATCGGCCACGGGTGAGCCACACGCCCTCGCCGTCCACCGCCACGCAGGGGGGCGCCGACCGGCGCCGCAGTCCGGCCCACAGGCCCGCCGACACCACAGCCGCGGTGGCCGCGAACAGCAGGGCCGCCGCCACCCGGGCACCGGCCGGCGCCGGGCCCCTGGCCGGTCCGCGGGCATTGACGAGGAACGGCGCATCCGTCCCCACCAGCGCATACGTCAGCGTGGCGAGCAGAATCGCGGCCAGGACCGCCCCGCAGAACACCATCAGCGGCAGCCCGACGGCCCACTCCCGCCGGCTCATCCGGCGCCGCCGGCGGGGCGGCCCGATCCTGGCCCGTACGGCATCCGGTGCGACCACCGACGGCCGCCGGCCCCCGCGGCCCGTCGCACCGGACCGCTCAGTCATCGCCCTCGCCGCCGCCCCCCGCCAAGGTGATCACCGCGGCCACCCCCTCCGTGAGGATCTCCGTACAGGTCTGCGTACAGGCCCCCGCCCCGGCGGCCCCCGCGATCAGCGCCGCATCGCACCGCGCCAGCCGCACTCCGGGCTCCCCCGGCGCGCTCACATGCGTAGCGCCCTCGAGCGCCACCACCAGCACATCGCCCGGCGGCACCGCCCGCCTCCCCCGCACCATCTCCACCTCGGCCCGCGCCCACCCCTCCCGCACCATCACATTGAGGTTGACGACCGGGCCGTCCAGCAGCCGGGAGTCGGTCGCGGCGCCGCCGGGGAAGGCGAACGGGCGGAAACGGTCCGGGAGGAGACGGGGCGTGCCGTCCACGGTCAGTTCGAGGCCGCCGCCGTCGATGACGGTGAGGATGCGCCGGATGCCGGGCAGCGGCGAGTACGGGCCGTCGCGGGTGACATCGGCCAGGCTCACCCGCCAGGCGAAGGTGTCCCAGCCGGCGCCGGGCGGGTGGGCGGCGATCTCGCGGGTCACGCCGCCGCCGTTGCTCCAGGGCACGGCAACGCGCCCGTCGGCCCGCAGTATCCGCATGGTCCCGCTCCCGGATCCGTCCGCCATCGGGGCCCTGCCCCTCATGCCCTCGGCCGCCTCATACCCTCGGCCCGCCGGCCGCCTCAGACCGTCAGTACGACCTTGCCGAAGAGATCGCCCTGCGCCATCTTCTCGAAGCCCTCGCGTGCCCGGTCCAACGGCAGCGTGGAGTCGATGACGGGGCGGATGCCCTTGGCCGCGCAGAAGCTGAGGAGCGAGGCGAGCTCGTCCTTGGTGCCCATCGTGGAGCCGACGATCTTGAGTTCCAGGAAGAAGATCCGGTTCAGCTCCCCACGCTCCGGGGTGAAACCGCTGGTGGCGCCGGAGATGACGAGAGAGCCTCCGGGGCGCAGCGACTTGATGGAGTGGGACCAGGTGGCGGCGCCGACCGTCTCGATGACCGCGTCCACCCGCTGCGGCAGCCGCTCGCCGGTGGCGAACGCCGCCTCGGCGCCCAGTTCTTCGGCACGCTTGCGCTTGGCCTCGTCGCGGCTGGTGGCGAAGACCCGCAGCCCGGCGGCGGCGCCCAGGACGATGGCGGCGGTCGCCACGCCGCCGCCCGCGCCCTGGACCAGCACGCTGTCACCGGGCCGTACGCCGGCGTTGGTGAAGAGCATCCGGTACGCGGTCAGCCAGGCGGTGGGCAGACAGGCGGCGTCCTCGAAGGAGAGCTCCTTGGGCTTGGGCAGGACGTTCCAGGTGGGGACGGTGACCTGTTCGGCGAAGGTGCCCTGGTAGCGCTCGGTGAGGATGGAACGGGGCTCGTCGGGTCCGACGCCGTGGCCGCTCTGGCCGATGACGGAGTGCAGGACCACCTCGTTGCCGTCCGCGTCGATGCCGGCGGCGTCGCAGCCGAGGATCATCGGCAGGGACGCCTCGGTGATGCCGACCCCGCGCAGCGACCACAGGTCGTGGTGGTTGAGGGAGGCGGCCCTGACGTTGACGGTGGTCCAGCCGGGGCGGGCCTCGGGGGCGGGACGCTCCCCCAGTTCGAGGCCGTTGAGGGGCTGGTCGCGGTCGATGCGGGCGGCGTAGGCAGCAAACATGATCCCAACGTAGGCCGCCGATGCGCGCCGCAACAGCGCGTACGGGTGTGACACGCACCGCGCCCGCACCGTCACACACAACGGGCCGGGCCCGCACCGGTGAAGGTGCGGGCCCGGCCCGTTGGCGTACGAACGGCCGCCGGGTCAGCGGCGGGCGACGCCCTCCGCGCGGGCGGCGGCGGCGACGGCGGCGGTGACGGCCGGCGCGACGCGCTCGTCGAACGGCGAGGGGATGACGCAGTCGGCGCTGAGTTCATCGGCGACGACGGCGGCCAGCGCCTCGGCTGCGGCGAGCTTCATGCCCTCGGTGATCTGCGAGGCGCGCACCTGCATGGCGCCCGCGAAGATGCCGGGGAAGGCCAGCACATTGTTGATCTGGTTCGGGAAGTCGCTGCGCCCGGTGGCGACCACGGCCGCGTACTTGTGCGCGACGTCCGGGTGGATCTCCGGGTTGGGGTTGGCCATCGCGAAGATGAACGAGTTCTTCGCCATCTTCGCCACCGCCTCCTCGGGCACCGTGCCGCCGGAGACGCCGATGAAGACGTCCGCACCGTCCAGGGCGTCCTGAAGCGAACCGGTCAGCTGCCCCTTGTTGGTGTAGCCGGCCACCTCGCGCTTGACCTCGGTGAGGTCACCGCGGTCGGTGGACACGATGCCCTTGCGGTCGCACACCGCGACATCGCCGATGCCCGCCTCGATGAGGATCTTGGCGATGGCCACACCGGCCGCACCGGCGCCCGAGATGACCGCGCGCAGCTGGCCGAGCGAGCGGTCGGTGAGCTTGGCGGCATTACGCAGCGCCGCCAGCGTGACGACGGCGGTGCCGTGCTGGTCGTCGTGGAAGACCGGGATGTCGAGGCGTTCCTTGAGCTTTGCCTCGATCTCGAAGCACCGGGGCGCCGAGATGTCCTCCAGGTTCACGCCGCCGAAGGACGGGGCGAGCCGGACGACGGTCTCCACGATCTCGTCGGCGTCGGTGGTGGCGAGCGCGATCGGAACCGCGTCCACACCGCCGAACTGCTTGAAAAGGATGGCCTTGCCCTCCATCACGGGGAGCGAGGCCTCCGGGCCGATGTCGCCCAGGCCCAGCACCGCGGTGCCGTCCGTGACGACGGCCACGACCTGGGACTTCCAGGTGTAGTCGTGCACCAGCTCGGGATGCTCTGCGATGGCGCTGCACACCTTGGCGACGCCCGGCGTGTACGCGAGGGACAGGTCGTCCTTGTCGCGGACCGGCACCGTTGCCTGGACGGCCATCTTGCCGCCACGGTGCAACGCGAAGGCCGGGTCGAAGAAGGCTCCGTCCGTATCTCCGGCCGAGCCCGCGTCCGCGCCCGTGTTGCTGTCGCTGCGAGGATTGACGATCTCCGCTGCCACTTGTTCCAACCCCTTTATTTCTTCGTACATCAGTTGAGGGTGTCCACTCCCTGGTCGAGGGGTGGGCGGGCACCGCGTCCGGTCCCTGCGAGGCGGATGGCCGCCGCGCGGGGGGAGGTACGGACGCCGGGCGCGCCGCACACGCGCCCTGAGCCCCGGATGAGGGGTGTAACGAACCTTTTTACCGGACGGGCGCCGGAGCCGACGAGTCAGATTCATTACCCTCCGGTACAGGGATCCGACATTAGCGGCGAAATATACAAAGACACCGAAGTGGCGCCCGTATGTGTCCGAAATTCGAGACGGCCCAGGTCGGGCGGGGTCCACCGTGCGGACCCGCCCGTACCGGTTCACCCTTGGGCCATCTGGGCCACACGCCCGGCCCACTCGTCCGTTATCCGATTTTGACCTGCGCGGCAGTCCGAATACCGGAGTCCGGGTGGCAGGATTCCGACGCAACCCGAGGTCGCGACGCTCGAAGGTGTGTGCCCGACCCCTGCCACCCGGCCCCTGCTCACGTCGGACACTTACATCCGCAGGAGGATCAGCATGACCGCAAGTACCACCCGCCGCCCGGCCGCCGGCAGGTCGCGTACAGCCGTGGCCTCGGTGGCCGCGGTCGTCGCCTCGATGCTGGTGCTCAGCGCCTGCGGCGACCAGACGAACGAGGCCATCGCCCGGCGCGAGGCACAGAAGAACCGCAATGTGCACGCGCCGCTGTTCAAGATGCTGCCCAAGGCGGTGCAGGACAAGGGCTTCCTCCAGGTCGGCTCGGACATGACGTACAAGCCGGTGGAGTTCCGTACGAACGGCAAGATCGCGGGCATCGACCCGGATCTGGCGGCGGCGATGAGCAAGGAGCTGGGCATCAAGCTCAACTTCAACAACGCCACGTTCGACACCCTCATGGGCGGTCTGAAGTCCGAGCGCTACGACATCGCGATGTCGGCGATGACGGACACCAAGGACCGCCAGGAGGGCATCTCCGACGGCAACAAGATCGGTACGGGTGTCGACTTCATCGACTACCTCAATGTCGGCGTCTCGCTCTATACGCAAAAGGGCAAGAGCAACGGCATCGACGGCTGGGAGACGATGTGCGGCAAGAAGCTCGCCGTACAGCGCGGGACGGTCTCGCACGACCTGGCCGACGAGAAGTCCAAGGAGTGCAAGAAGAACGGCTCCGAGGCCATCGCCATCGAGGCGTTCGACAACGACTCCGAGGCCCAGACCCGGCTGCGCACCGGTGGTGCGGACGCCGTCTCCAGCGACTACCCGGTCGCCGCGTACGCGGTGAATGTCTCCGGTGGCGGCAAGGACTTCGAGATGGTCGGCGGCGCCCCGCTCAAGGCCGCCCCGTACGGCATCGCGGTCCCCAAGGGCCAGGCCAAGCTGCGTGATGCGCTGAAGGCCGCGGTGGCACGCACGATCAAGAACGGCTCGTACGCCAAGGTCCTCAAGAAGTGGGACGTCAAGGACGCCGCGGTCAAGGAAGTGCAGCTCAATGGCGGCACCTGAGCCGCACGCCGCACTGCCTCCGGTCCGCACCTCCCGCCACACGCTGAAAGGCAACACCCGTGCCAGTTGACGTCGACAAGTCGGCCCAGCCGCCGGCGGACGCCCCGCCGCCCCAGCCCGAGCCCATCAAGGCCATTCCGGTCCGCCATTACGGGCGCTGGATCGCGGCCATCGTCGTCCTCGGGCTGCTCGCCCTGCTCGTCCGCGCCTTCGCCTCCGGGAACGTCAACTGGGACGCCATTCCCCAGTACATGTTCAACGGGGACATCCTCAAGGGCCTGCGCAACACCCTGCTGATCACCGTGCTCTCGATGATCATCGGCATCGTGGGCGGCGTGGTCCTGGCCGTGATGCGCCAGTCCAAGAACCCGGTGACCTCGACCGTCGCATGGTTCTACGTCTGGTTCTTCCGCGGTACGCCGGTCTATGTCCAGCTGTTCCTGTGGTTCAACCTCGGCCTCGTCTTCCGGTACATCGACATCATGCCGATCTACAAGGACGAGTGGTCGGACTTCATGACCCCGTTCCTGTGCGCGCTGCTGGGCCTCGGGCTCAACGAGGCCGCGTACATGGCGGAGATCTGCCGGGCCGGTCTGAACGCGGTCGACGAGGGCCAGACCGAGGCGGCGCACGCGCTGGGCATGAGCCACGGCAGGACGCTGCGCCGGATCGTCGTGCCGCAGGCGATGCGGGTGATCGTGCCGCCGACCGGCAACGAGGTCATCAATATGCTGAAGACGTCGTCCCTGGTCATCGCCGTCCAGTACTACGATTTGCTGCAGGCCGCGCAGAACGTCGGACGGGACTCCGGTGTCGTCGTCGAGATGCTGATCCTCGCCGCCGCCTGGTACCTGATCGCCACGACCGTCCTGAGCATCGGCCAGTACTACCTGGAGCGCTACTACTCCCGCGGCTCCAGCCGCCAGCTCCCGCTCACCCCGCTCCAGCGCGCCAAGGCGCAGCTGGCCGGCGGCTTCAACCGCTCCGCCGGAGGTGCCGGATGACCAGCAAGATCACCACGAGCAAGGACACGGGCACCAGCGGCGGCCCCATGGTCAAGGCCGAGAACGTCCACAAGTCCTTCGGCGCGGCGCACATCCTCAAGGGCATCGACCTGGAGGTGCAGCCCCGGGAGGTCTTCTGCCTGATCGGCCCGTCCGGTTCCGGCAAGTCGACGTTCCTGCGGTGCATCAACCACCTGGAGAAGGTCAACGCCGGCCGGCTCTCGGTCGACGGCGAACTGGTCGGCTACCGCGAGCACAACGGCAAGCTCTTCGAGCTGCGCGACCGCGAGGTGGCCGCCCGGCGCCGCGACATCGGCATGGTCTTCCAGCGCTTCAACCTCTTCCCGCACATGACGGCGATCCAGAACGTCATGGAGGCGCCGGTCCAGGTCAAGGGCGAGTCCAAGGCCAACGCCGCGGTGCGCGCGGCCAAGTTGCTGGACCGCGTCGGCCTGGCCGACAAGGCCGGCAGCTACCCCTCGCAGCTCTCCGGCGGCCAGCAGCAGCGGGTGGCGATCGCCCGCGCCCTGGCCATGGAGCCGAAGCTGATGCTCTTCGACGAGCCGACCTCGGCCCTCGACCCGGAGCTGGTCGGCGACGTCCTGGACGTCATGAAGGACCTGGCCGCCGACGGGATGACGATGATCGTCGTCACTCATGAGATGGGCTTCGCCCGCGAGGTCGGCGACTCGCTGGTCTTCATGGACGACGGCGTGGTGGTCGAATCCGGCCACCCGCGCGAGGTCCTGGGCAACCCCCAGCACGAGCGGACGAAGTCGTTCCTGTCCAAGGTGCTTTAACCCGGCGGGGCGAGACCCCACGCGGTGGCTGCGGCGGCGCGCTCTCCTGCGGGAGGGGGCGCCGCCGCGGGTCGTGGTGCTGCCGCGGCGGCGCGCTCCCCTTCCGGCCGCGCCGAGCGGGCCCTACTTCAGCGCCAGCACCAGCGCATCCGACGGCGAGGCCCACACCGGCCGCGCCTCCGCGAAACCCGCGGCGCGCAGGGACTCGGTGTGCCACTGGGCCGGCGGCGTGTCCCCGTCCGCGTGCTCGCCGTAGATCGCAAAGCGCTCGGCGGTCGGGCCGGCCAGCCGCGGGTCGGCGGCGGCGAGCTGCCACCACTCGGCCCAGTCGACGGCACCGGCCGCCTTCGCCGCGTCCATCCGCGCATGCCGGAACGCCCGCTCGGCGGCGTTGATCCGCGGGGTGGTCGCGTCCGGCATGTGGTCGGCGTTCATGAAGACCCCGCCGTCCCGCACCAGCCCGCCCAGCTGTCCGTACAGCCCGTGCAGGTCGTCGGTGTGCAGCCAGTGCAGCGCGGTGGCCGTGAGCACCGCGTCGTACGAGGCGTACGGCAGCTTCGCCGTCCACTGCGGGTCCTTGAGATCGGCCCGTACGAACCGGACCCGGCGCTCGCCTTCGAAGTACCCTTCCGCGATGGCCAGCAGCGCGGGATCCAGATCCACCCCCACACTCTCGGCCTCCGGGAACCGCTTCAGCAGCCGGTCGGAGATACTGCCCGTACCGCAGGCGAGGTCCAGGACCCGCGGGGCCGGGCCCACCAGCGCCTCGACCATGTCGAGCATCACCCCAAACCGCTCCTCGCGGTCGGGCAGGTACCACTCCTGCTGCCGGTCCCAGCTGGTCTGCCAGGCGTGCCAGTCGGCCCCGGCCGTGCTTCCGGCCGTCTTTTCGGCCAGGCTCCCGGTCGTGGACGCGGTCATGGACTCGGTCATCGCAACTCCTCCGGCCCGTACTACCCTAGTAATACCCACATACCAGCAACGCCTATTACGAACAGCGCACAACCGCACCCTATTCCCACCCCGTAAGGACTACAAGTGGAACTGGCCTATTACTCGGACTTCGCCGTGCGACTGGTCAACACCGAGCAGCCCGAGCGTGGTGGCGACACCCTGACCACGGTCGAGGCGGTGCGCGAACTCTTCGGCCCGTCCCAGCAGGCCGCCCGGCGCGCGACCGACAGCGACGTCACGCGGCTGCGTACGGTCCGCGCCCGGCTGCGCGCCGTCTTCGAGGCCGCCGACACCGGCGACGAGGTCCTGGCCGTGGACCTCCTCAACGCCCTGATGATGGAATTCCCCGTCAGCCCGCAGATTTCCGGCCATGAATTCCGCGACGACAACGGCCGCCCCAACTGGCACATGCACATCGCCGACCATGCCGCCAACGCCACCGCGAGCTACACCGCGACCGCCTGCATGGGCCTGGCCTTCCACCTGACCGAGCTCGGCGTCGACCGGCTGGGCATCTGCGAGGCCCGGCCGTGCCGCAACGCCTACCTCGACACCTCGACCAACCGCTCCCGCCGCTACTGCTCCGACCGCTGCGCCACCCGCGCCAACGTCGCCGCCTACCGCGCCCGCAAGCGCCTGGAGAGCGAACGGTCCGCCCGTACCGGCCGCACCGCCGAGAGCACCCAGGAGAGCGCCGCCCGCGGCGACCGCTGAATCCCGCGCGGCGGCCGCACCCTCAGCCGGGCGCGGGCGATGACCAGTTCATCCGGAACCACCCCGAATTCCCGGCTGTCGTTGGTGACGTAGGGATTGTCCCCCTGCACCCACCACCCGCCGTCGCGCCGCTCCACCGCCCGCTTGACGATCAGCAGGTCCTGCCGGAACGGATGCCGCAGCACCACCACGTCACCGGGCCGCACCGACGCGCCGTAGTGCACCACCAGCTGGTCACCCGGCCGGAGCGTCGGCACCATCGACGGGTTGTAGACCTCGGCAAGCCCGAACGCCCGCAGCGGCCCGCCGCCCGCAGGCTCCTGCTCCCGCTCCGGCCCGCGCTCCTGCACCCGCTCCGGCATCCCGTACCTCCCGGCCTTGCCCCGGTCCGACCCGCTCACCGGTCCATCCTCCATCAGTCCCAGCCTGGCACTGGACTTTTGCCCTAAGACCCCCGGGGCGCCCGAGAAAAGCCTTCCCGCACCGAGTAATCTCGCACCTGAGAAGACGATCACGAGGAAGGACTGAACATGCTTTCCCGCCTGTTCGCCCCCAAGGTCAAGGTCAGCGCCCACTGCGACCTGCCCTGCGGCGTCTACGACCCCGCCCAGGCCCGTATCGAGGCCGAGTCGGTCAAGGCCGTCCAGGAGAAGTACCAGGCCAACGAGGATGCGGACTTCCGCACCCGCGCCGTCCTGATCAAGGAGCAGCGCGCCGAGCTGGCCAAGCACCACGTCTCGGTGCTGTGGAGCGACTACTTCAAGCCCCCGCACTTCGAGAAGTACCCGGAGCTGCACCAGCTGGTCAACGACACCCTCAAGGCCCTCAGCGCCGCCAAGGGTTCCAACGACCCGAAGACCGGCGAGAAGGCCCTCGAGCTCATCGCCGAGATCGACCGGATCTTCTGGGAGACCAAGAAGGCCTGAGCTCACCCTCAGCCCTGCCTGTCCGCACCCGGCCCGGCACCGGCCGTCCTCTGTGACGGTGGTGACGGGCGGGTGCGGTCTTCGTTTTGCGGGCATTTCGAGGGTGCACGGGTACTTCAAGGGCGCTTTGAGCATGCATGACGCGCTTTGAGAGCATGGGCCGGTGAACGATGCATATCCCTTTACCGATGGCCGCAATCTCGCCTGGGAGCTGGAGGGGTTCGACACGGTTGATGAGTGGCTCCGGGTGTGCGTTTCGCTGACACAGGAGCAGCTTCTGAGCGTCCGGGACCTTTTCGCCCTGGGTGAGGACATCTGGATGATGCGCGGCGTATATCCCGTCCCTCCCGGTATATGGCAGTCGATGGAGGAGCGCCTGGGAGGCTTCCGCTTCGAGGAGGGCATCGACTACTTCCTGGGGGCTCATCAGAATCTGCCCGACGGACGGCTGTGGCGTCCGGCGCCCGGTACGCAGGCACCCGGGCCGATACCTCCGCCCTAGCCGCCGAAGAGGCCGGAGAGGCCGGAGACGGCGCGTCGGATCCCGGTCAGGAATTCTTCAAGGGTGTCGCAGAGGGGCTCGAATTCGCCGTCCCGGGAGGCCGTACGGGAGCGGTGGAGGCGGCCGCGGCGGTCGATGGCGAAGAGGAGGCCGCCGCCGTCGCTGCCGAAGACCACCGCGGTGTGTGCGGGGTCCGGGCCGATGCGGACCGGGCCTTCGGCGGTCAGTTCCGCGCGTACGTGCTCGGGCGGGTGGAGGAAATAGCCGTTGCCGATGTCCGGCAGGGAGACCTCGTGGACGGTGGCGTAGAACGTGGTCAGGTGGGACGACGCGTCCGGGTGGGCGAGGCGCAGCAGGGCGGCGGCCAGGCACTGGTCGTCGGACGCCGGGCGCACCTCGTTCACGGAGGGCGGATAGCCGTAGGTCGCCTCGAAGGCCGCCATGCGGTCCGCCAGTTCCGCCGTCATGGTGCGCGACCAGGACGTGAGCCACTCGCTGCCCGGGTCCGGCGCTTCCTCGGCCTCGATCTGCTTCAGTGACAGGGAGACCAGTTCCCGTCCGGGGTCGACGTCGGTCACCTTGACCGTGACCTCCTGGCCCACCTCGAGGACGTCGCCGGGGTGGCTGATGTGCTGCCAGGAGATCTCGGGGATGCGTATCAGGCCTTCCAGGCCGCCGAGGTCCACGAATGCGCCGAAGGGGGCGATCCGGGTCACCGTGCCCGTACGGATCTCGCCGCGGTGGATGGTGATGAGGACGGCCCAGCGGGCGTCATCCGGGGCCGGTTCGGGGCGCCAGCGGGCGCGGAGGACGCCGTCGGGGTCGGGGAGGACCGCGGTCAGGAGGGGCCGGCCGTCGTCCAGGACGGTGAGTTGGGCGCGGGGGGTGAGGGCGGCGCGGACCTGGTCGAGGGTGGCGCGGGTGAGCCGGTGCCGGCGGGCGGCGTTCGCTACGGGGTTCTCCTCCAGGGTGAGGGCGGCGCCGGAGATGAGGCGCCAGGCCAGGAGGCGCCAGAAGGTGTCGTCGGCGGGGCGTTGCGGGCCGGGCGCATGGGCGGCGGGATCGAAGGCGTACGGGGAGGCGGGGAGCGGCTCGGGGAAGAGGCCGAGGGCGCGGGTGCGGGTGACGGCCTCGGGGCAGGGGGCGTGGCTGCCGACGTAGACGTACTGGTCCCAGCCGACGTGGACGAAGAAGGTTCCCTCGGCCTCCAGGCGGCACCAGCCCCCGGACTCGCGGAGCATGCCGCGGACCAGTTCCAGGGCGGCGGGGAGCGGGACCTTTGCCCCGTCGTGGAATCCGGCCGGGACGGGGTGACCGGCGTGCTCGGGTTCGCGTACGGACAGGTGGTGGACGCCGGACTCGGCGGCGAAGGCGGCGACGGCGGTCAGATACGCCGCCTCCACGGGGCCGTGGTCGCTGTCGGTGTCCTCGGGGCCGGTGTAGCGGCCGTGCGCGTCACGGTCGCGGGGGTCGTACTTGGTGATGCGGTGGATGTGGGGCAGCTGCACGGAGCGGTTCCTCCTCGGGGTTCGGGAAACGGGGTGCAGAAAGTTTCCCCCGGGAGTGGCGGATCCGGCGCGGCCCCGGAGCCGGCTGCCGCCCGCGTCGTGCCGGGCCGGGCGCCTATCCGGCGGCCGCGGGCATGGGCAGGGGCAGCGGGCCGTCGTGCCGTACGAGCCAGTCGCGGTAGGCGTCGCTGGCCCAGGCGATCTCCATATAGGACGAGGTCAGGTCGGTGAAGAGGGCGTCGGCGGGGGCCGCCGGGGTGCCGTCGGGGCGGCAGGCCATGAAGAGGCGTACGGCGAGGGGGTCGCCGTGCAGGGGGCGGACGGCCATGCCGGGACGGGAGCGGGCGGTCGGCTGGCAGGGGGTGACCACCTCGCCGGCCGTGACCAGGTCGACGGCGGTGAGGTAATCGCCGTGCACCACCCGGGGGTTGATCCCGGCGGCCGTCCAGATGCGGCGCAGGCCCGCCCATTCGCCGTCGACGGTCGGGTCGACCATCCACTGGTCGTCGGCGAGGTCCTGCACGTGGATGACGGCGCGGGCGGCCGCGGGGTGGGTGTCGGACAGGGCGATGAACTGCGGTTCCCTGGCGATGAGTTCGTGCTCGACCAGGCCTTCGGGGACCCGTAGCGGCGCGCCCTCGACCTCGTGCACGAACGCGACGTCGAGCTGGCCCATCGCGACCATTTGCAGCAGCGCATTGGCCGAGACATCGGTCCGTATGGTCGTGTCCGTCTCCGGGAGGCGGACCCGCAGGCGGCGCAGCCAGCCGGCGACGGCGCGGCTGTTGGTGCTGCCGATGTGCAGTCGCGCACCCCGTTCGCGTACGGAGGCATGGGCGATCTCGTCGACCAGTGCGCGCATTTCGGCCACTATCGGGCGGGCCCGGCACAGTACGGAATGCCCCAGGGGCGTGGGGCGGCTGCCGGTCGGTTCACGGAAGAACAGCTGGCCGCCCAGGGCTTTTTCGATGCGCCGTAGCTGAGTCGTCAAGGAAGGCTGGGTCATCCCCAACTGCCGGGCCGCCTTGCGTACGCTGCCGGAGTCGGCGATGGCGCATATTGCGCGAAGATGCCTTACCTCGAGCTCCACGTCCGGAGCATAAAACGTCGGGAACGGTCACACCAGCCTCTCAAACCTGCTCGAACTTGGTCTTTTTCCGAGGCTATTGGCAGGGGTATTGCCTGGTGCTATCGCCACTTAACATCTCCGCCCCACGGGTGAACTCCGTCCAGACTCAACGGCACCAAGAAATCCGCAGGGCCCCGGTCGCCGCCCCACACGGCGACCGCGGCCCTCGGAAATTAAGGAGCCCCCCACATGAGATCTCCCAAGACGGCGCTGTCGGCAGCGCTCGGCCTGGGCCTCGCCGCCGCGCTCGCAGCCGCGGCGCCGGTCTCGGCAGCTTCCCCCTCCTCGCACCCCTCCTCCCATCAGAGCACGCGGGCCTCCGTCGCCGCGTACACCGGCTCGGCCGCCGAGAAGGCCGACACCAAGGCGTTCTACCAGGCCGTCATGAAGTCGGCCCTGGCCAAGATGAAGGCGCACCCGGGCCTGAAGTCGGTCACCGTGACCTACGACGCCAGCGCGGCGCCGACGTTCAAGGGCCAGATAGCCGAGAGCGCGTCCATCTGGAACGGCGCCGTGCAGAACGTGAAGCTGCAGGAAGGCAGCGGCGGCGACTTCCAGTACCGCGAGGGCGACGACCCGCGCGGCTCGTACGCCAGCACGGACGGCCACGGCAAGGGGTTCGTCTTCCTGGACTACAAGCAGAACCAGGAGTACAACTCCACCCGCGTCACGGCGCACGAGACCGGCCATGTGCTGGGACTGCCGGACCACTACGAGGGCCCGTGCAGCGAGCTGATGTCCGGCGGCGGGCCCGGCACGTCCTGCCAGAACACCCAGCCGGACGAGAACGAGCGCGCCCAGGTGGACCAGCTCTGGGCCAACGGCCTCAAGCGCTGATCCACCCCCTGACCAGCTGCGACAGCGGCTGAGGCCACGGACTGCGGCCGTGGCTGCCGAGGGCCGGTACCTGGCGGCCGGCCCTCGGGCGCCTGGCGGCGCCAGGAACGCGGGCGGCGCCGGCGGCAATGGCGGCGCCGGCGGCGACCGCGTTCCTCCCACGCGTTCGCGACGACAGCGGTGGGGCCCGGTGAGGTTCTTCTCCCGGGCCCCAGCGCTTTTTTGTGTGCCGATGTGCGTGCCGATTTCTTGTTTGCGTGCCGGTTTCTTGTGGGCCCGGGACCCTCCCGTTACGGCAACGGGCGGATCCACGCCTGCCGTTGGGGCCCGGCGCCGCCGGACGGTGGCGGCCCGCCGTCGAGCGGCCGCCAGCCCCAGGAGCGGAATGCGGCCCTGGCCGGGGCGTTGTCCGCGGCGAGCACGGCGAGGGCCAGTGTGGCGTTGCTCCGGATCAGCAGCGTCTCCTGGAGGCGGGTGGCGACTCCCGTGCGCCGGTGCGCGGCCAGCACCATCAGCCCGGCGATCAGGAACAGCCGCCCCGTCGCGGCCGGTTCGCGCAGCTCCTCCGAGAGCCCGCCCGGCAGCCCGAGGAGATACTCCCCGCGCTCCTCGCCCTCCCGGTCGGCCGGATAGCCGTAGCAGCAGCCGACCAGCGCCGGATCGCTGCCGATGACCATCTCGAAGCCGGGGCGCTGGACGTCGTGCCCGGCGAACCGCCGCAGGAATGCCTCCCGGTCCGGGGCACCGTCGGCGGCCAACGGACCGCGGTGCACCGCGGCATACAGAGCGGCGACCGACTCCCGCTGGGTCTCCGCCTGCCACCTGGTCAGACGCCGCAGGAACACCTCTGCCACGGTCCCTCCCCGTTCCGCCGGGCACGCCGGATACGCGGAGGCTACCCGCGAGGCCCCGGGAATCACCGGAACGCGGCGGGTCAGCCCCACAGCGCCCGTGCGCAGGCCACCCCCGCGAACGCCGCGCCCAGGCCGCACACCACGCTCGCCACGACATTGGCCGCGGCGTAGCGGCGGGCGCCGTCCCTCGCCAGCCGCAGCGTCTCGTAGGAGAAGGTCGAGTACGTCGTCAGGGCGCCGCACAGTCCGGTGCCGAGGAGAAGCTGGAGGTGCGAGGAGGCGGCGCCGGCCGTGGCCGCGCCGGTCAGCAGGCCCAGGATCAGCGAGCCGACGGCATTGACGGCGAACGTCCCCCAGGGGAAGACGCTGTCGTGCCGGGACTGCACCAGGCGGTCGGTGAGAAACCGCAGCGGCGCCCCGACCACGGCACCGGCCACCACCAGCAGCCAGTTCACCCGCGGCCGCCCGCCACCGGGCCGCCGTCGGGGTCGGCGTCGGCGTCGTCCGTAGCGGCCTCGCGGGTGCCGGCCAGGCCGCCGGGCGAGATCACCTCGCACCGGTCGACGGTCACCAGGCCCCGCTCCCCCACGAGTTCCGCCAGCTGCGGCAGAAAGCCCCGTACCCGCTCCTCCGTGTCCACGACGAGGACCGCGACCGGCAGGTCCTCGCTCAGGGACAGCAGCCGCTGGGTGTGGATGAGGGACGAGGCGCCGAAGCCCTCGATGCCGCGGAAGACGCTGGCGCCGGTCAGCCCGGCGGTATGCGCGCGGTGCACGATCTCCGCGTAGAGGGGCTTGTGGTGCCACACGTCGTGTTCACCGACGAGCACCGTGAGCCGCAGCGCCGGACCGCCGATCCCTGTCATGCCGACCGCCTCCTCTGTCCGGGAAGTTCGAGGAGTCCAAGGAGTCCGAGGAGGGTGCGGGTCAGGACCGCCGCGCCCCAGACGGCCGCCATCGCGGCGAGCAGGGTGGCCGCCAGATAGACCAGGCCCGGCGCGGCCCGCCGGGCGTCCACCAGGCGCTCGATGTCCACCGCGTACGTCGAGAAGGTGGTGTAGCCGCCGAGGATGCCGGTGCCGAGGAACGGGCGCACCAGCCGGTGCGGCGACCCCAGCTCGGTGATCAGCACCATCAGGACGCCCATCAGCGCGCAGCCGGAGGCATTGACGGCCAGGGTCGTCCAGGGGAAGGCGCCGGCGGCCGTCGGCCAGAGCAGCGTGGCGCCGTAGCGCGCCGAGGCGCCGATGCCGCCGCCCGCTGCCACCGCACCGATCACCGGCCACTGGCCCCGCCAGGGCGCGGGCCGCCGAGCTCGCATGTCCATGGGTCGTTCGGCTCTCTCCGGCAACGTCTCCCGGGGGTTTCCCGAGATCATCGGCGCCCTCAGGCTAGCCCGCGCCGTTTGATCCCGCGAAACATGGGATGTTCGCGTCACCGGTGGAATACGTCAGGGCATGACCCTGGTACGGCGCACTGTGCCGCTGCGCAGTGCCGCCCGCACCGGCCTGGCGGACCTGGTCATCGAGCAGAGGGTACGGCTGATCGCCGAGGGCGAGGGGCCGGTCGGGACGAAGATCCCGGCCGAGCCCGTGCCGGTGTGTGCTTCGGCTCCGTCCCGGCCGCCACCGGCCCGGCCGTCCTGCCGGCCCTGCCGCTCCCGCAGATCGCGAGGGGGCGGGAGCGGCGCGGCCCCGGCATGTTTCCGGCCGTTGGCCGGGAGCCGGGCGGGCGGACCGGCCGGGGCGGTCAGCGTGCCCGCTTGGGGCGCCGCGGCCGGGGACGGCCGGGCCAGTGCGCCCACCGCAGCGCCTCGGCCTCCTCCGGCGGCAGCAGGCCCGCGCCGATCAGCGCGGCCCGGCCGGCCTGTTCCCCGCCGAGCCGGTAGGCGCTGTGCCAGGAGTCCGTCGCGTGGAAGGAGCCGTCCGTGAGCAGCACCGCGGCCGACACCCCGCCGAGCCCCGCCAGCAGGCCTTCCCGGATCGTCGGGAGAAACTCCGCGGGCAGCCGCTTCTCGGACACGGCGTTGAGCAGCTCCAGTCCGCCCTCCGGGCCAGGGGGTTCGAAGTCCGCGACAAAACGCGCAAAAGGCCCGCAGCCGCCGAGATTCAGCAGCACACTGACGGTCACCTCGGGCACGGGAACAGGAAGGCCGGTCATGGGGCCACCGTAGGTACGCCGCCACCGCAGAGCCGGCGCTTTACGCCGGGGCGCGGCCCGGTGCGCGACGACAGGGCCTACAGCCACCCGTTCCGCTTGAACCCCCGGTGAATGACCCAGCAGACCGCCACGATCACCGCCATCACCACCGGATACCCGAACACCCAGTCCTTCCCCGGCAGGTACTCGAAGTTCATGCCGTAGACACCGCACACCATGGTCGGTACGGCCAGGATCGCGACCCAGGCGCTGATCCGGCGCATGTCCTCGTTCTGGGCGACGGTGACCTGGGCGAGATGGGCCTGGAGTATGGAGTTGAGCAGTTCGTCGAAGGAGGTGATCTGCTCGGTGACCCGGTCGAGGTGGTCGGCGACGTCGCGGAAGTACGTTTTGATGCGGGGCTCGACCTGCGCCATGGGCTGGGTCGCCAGTTCCTGCATCGGGCGGTCCAACGGGGCCACCGCGCGCCGCAGTTCCAGCAGCTCGCGCTTGAGCTGGTAGATGCGGCCGGCCCCGCCGCCGCCCCGTACGGAGAAGACCTCGCTCTCGACGTCGTCGATGTCCACCTGGACGGCGGCCGTGACGTCGAGGTAGTCGTCGACGACGAGGTCGGCGACGGCGTGCAGGACGGCGGACGGGCCGAGCGCCAACTGCTCGGGGACGGACTCGAGTTGCTCGCGGAGCGGGCCGAGGGAGCCATGGCCGCCGTGCCGTACGGTGATCACGAAGTCGGCGCCGGTGAAGACCATGATCTCGCCGGTTTCCACCACTTCACTGGTGTCGGTGAGCCGGTCGTGCTCGACATAGCGGACCGTCTTGAAGACGGTGAAGAGCGAGTCGTCGTAGCGCTCGAGCTTGGGGCGCTGGTGGGCCTGGACGGCGTCCTCGACGGCGAGCGGATGCAGCCCGAACAGCTCGACAATTCCGGCGAATTCCTTCTCGGACGGCTCATGCAGCCCGATCCAGACAAATCCACTGCCGGATTCGCGGACCCGGCGTATCGCCGCATCGGCCGGGTGGTTGCCGTCCTGCCGCACCCCGTCCACGTACACCGCGCAGTTCACCACGGCGGTGCCGAGGGGCGAGCGCGCCGGGTGGCTGAGGTCGACACCCCGGGTGCGCGGCTGCGGCAGCCGGACGGCCTTGCGGAGGTTGCTGATCATCGACACCCCGCCAGTATGGCGGGCGGCAGGGCGGGAACGGTACGGCCGCGGCCCGGTTTTTACGGCCGGGCGGGGCGCTCCGCGGCGGCCCCGGCGGCCGCCCGCGTCAGGCGTGCGGGCCCACCGTGACCGTGCCGGTCGTCAACTCCGCCGCCCCCTCCAGGATTTCACCGACCCGCTGCACCTGGGCCTCCAGGGCGCGCCGCCGCCCGGCGGTCAGCGGCGCCAGCGGCTCGACCGTGACATGGACGCGGCGGCCTGCGCGGCGCTGGTGCCAGACGCCGCCGACGACCCCGTCGATCAGCACCACCGGATAGTTCCCGGCCTGCCGCCCGGCCAGCGCGCGCTCCGCCGCCCGGCCGGGAAAGAGCAGGTCACGGGGGCGGGAGGCGATGCCGTAGGCGTCGAAGTAGGGGAGGAGGCGGACCGGGGCAGGGTCCGCGGTGGGGCCCGATGTGTCGCCGGCCATGATCCAGGCGGGTGCGCCGGCGAAGTCGACCTGCTGAAGGCCGTCGGCCAGGGAGGCGAAGAGATCCGCCGCCCAGCGGGGCGGGGCGCCGAGCCAGGTGGCGAAGTCGGCGGAGGTGGCCGGGCCGTAGGCGTACAGATAGCGCCGTACCAGGGCGGCGAGGGCGGTCGGGCCGTCCATCGGGCAGAAGCCGGGCAGGGCGCGCCGGGGGCTGGTGTAGGTGACCTTGCGGCCCCGGCCGGGGCCGAAGCAGAGGGCGCCGCGCTGACCGGCCCGGTGCATGACCTGGCGCCAGCGGGGCCACATGCCCTGGAAGGCGGGCATCACCAAGTCGCCCGCCCAGGGCCCGGTGGCGGCGACCACCGCCTCGCCCAGCTCGTCGATGGTCGGCTCGGCCTCCTCCAGGGCGTCCTCGATGGCGGCGAGGACCTGGTCGGTCTGGTCCGGGGTGAGCCGTACGCCCTGGGGGGACGGGCTGCTGCCGGCCGGTACGGCGGACAGCGCGCCGGTCCACATCGCCAGGTCGGCGGCGGGCAGCAGATGCACCGTGCCGCGCGGGCCGTACGTCTTGACCAGGGTCCGGTCGGTCCAGAGGGCATCCCGTACGGCCACGCGGGTCCCGTGGTCGGTGCGCAGCATGAGCGAGAGCTCGGCGGCGGACAGGACCTGGGCGTGCGCCCCGCACATCGCGGCGGCGATCCCCGCGGGGTCCGGCGGCAGCGGCGCCCCCGCGAGCCCGGCGCGCTCCAGGCGGCGGGCACTGACATCGGACCAGGTGAGGGTCGGGCGGGTCGACACGCTGAGGGCTCCTTCGGTTCGGGAGGGGCGGCGGCTGCTGCGTCAGGAGGCCGGGGCGTCCTGCGTACGTACCCGGCGCGGCAGCAGGAACAGCAGGCCGAAGACGATGACCAGGCCGCCCGAGACCCACCACAGGGCGTTCGTGGTGGCCGAGACGAAGGCGGCGCCCGGTGCGGTCCCGCCGCCCGTGCCGTCCGTGATCCCGAAGAACGCCACCGAGGACAGGCCCAGGCCCAGCGCCATCCCCAGCTGGCCGGTGGTGTTGAAGATGCCGGAGGCCGATCCGGAGTGCGCGGTGGGGACCTCGGAGAGCACCGAGTCGGTGATCGGGGCGACGATCAGGCCCATGCCCGCGCCCATCAGCAGCATCGCGGGAGCCATCTGCCAGGACTCCATCGCGGTGCCGTATCGCCCGGCCTCCCAGATGTAGAGCAGCGCCCCGGACAGCATGATCAGCGCGCCCGCCTGGAGGACCTTGCGGCCGAAGCGCGGCACCAGCTTCTGCACGGACATCCCGGCCGCGGTCGAGCAGGCCAGCGAGAACGGCACCCCGGTCAGCCCGGCGTGCAGCGGTCCCCAGCCCAGACCGAGCTGCATATGGAGCGTCCAGATCAGGAAGAACAGGCCGCTGACCGCGCCGAAGGTGAGCTGGACGCCGGCGCCGGCCGCGAAGGTCCGGATCCTGAAGAGGGAGAGTTCGACCAGCGGCGAGCCGTCCTTGCGGGCCTTCGCGCGCTCGTAACGGACGAACAGCGCGAGGACGAGCGGGCTCGCGGCCATCGAGACAAAGCCCCACAGCGGCCAGCCGGACTCGCGGCCCTGGGTGAGCGGGTAGAGGACCATCAGCAGGCCGAGGGTGGCCAGCGCGGTGCCGATGAGGTCGAGACGGAGTGCGCGCGGGGCCCTGGACTCGGTGACGAAGCGGGCGCCGAGCGCGATGCCGGCGAGGCCGACGGGCAGATTGATCAGGAAGATCGGGCGCCATTCCAGGCCGAAGAGATTGCCCTCGGTGAGCAGCGCGCCGATCAGCGGCCCGCAGACCGCGCCGAGCCCGATCACCGCGCCGAACATCCCGAAGACCTTGCCGCGCTCGTTCGCCGGGAAGCTGACATGGATGATCGCCAGCACCTGCGGCACCATCAGCGCGGCCATCGCGCCCTGCAGCACCCGCGCGCCGACCAGCATTCCGGGGCCCGTGGCGAGCCCGCAGAGCGCGGAGGCGAGGGTGAAGCCGGCCATACCGGCCAGGAAGAGCTTCTTGCGGCCGTAGATGTCGCCGAGGCGGCCGCCGGTGATCAGGCCGATGGCGAAGGCGAGGGCGTATCCCGCGGTGATCCACTGCAGGGCGCTGAAGGAGGCGCCGGTGTCCCGCTGGATGTCCGGGAGGGCGATGTTGACGATGGTCGCGTCGACCAGGTCCATGAAGCTGGCGGTCAGGACGACGGCCAGGGCTGTCCAGCGCCTGCGGCCGGTGGGGGCCGGTCCGGTGTGCGGGGGTGCCGCTTCGGGGTGCGGGGGTGCCGCTTCGGCCGCCTCGGCGGGCGCGGGGACGGTCGTGGCCATGGTGTTCTCCTGGGCTCCTGGGACGGGCGACGTGTCCGGAGAGGTCACCGGACGTCCTCGACACTAGGAGGCGTATAGGACGGTTCCGGTCCTACTTCGTGCCGCATCATCAAGGACATGAGTGAGACATCCGCACGCATCCTGAATCTCCTGTCCCTGCTCCAGACCCCGCGCGAGTGGCCGGGCAGCGAGCTGGCCGAGCGGCTGGGGGTGACCCCCCGGACGATCCGCCGCGACATCGGGCGGCTGCGCGAGCTGGGCTATCCGGTGCACGCGACGATGGGCGCGGAGGGCGGCTACCGGCTGGCCGCGGGCACGGCCATGCCGCCCCTGCTGCTGGACGACGAGGAGGCGGTGGCCATCGCGGTGGGCCTGCGCTCGGCAGCCGGGCACACCATCGCGGGCATCGAGGAGGCGTCCGTACGGGCGCTCGCCAAGCTGGAACAGGTGCTGCCGGCCCGGCTGCGGCGGCGGGTGGGCGCGCTCGGCAGCGCCACCGTCCCGATGCCGGCCGGCGACGGCCCGACCGTCGACCCGGAGCAGCTGACCGTGCTCGCCGCGGCGATCACCAACCACGAGCGGGTGCGGTTCCGGTATCAGGCGGGCGCGGGCGAGCGCACCAAGCGCCTGGTGGAGCCGCACCGGCTGGTGGCGGCGGGGCGGCGCTGGTATCTCGTCGCGTACGACAACGGCCGCGAGGACTGGCGGATCTTCCGGGTGGACCGGCTGACCGAGGCGTTCCCGACGGGCGTACGGACCCCGCCGCGCGAGCTGCCCGCCGCCGATGCCGCGGCCTTCTTCCGGGGGCGGATGCAGGAGAGGGGTCCGGCGGCGCGGCGGGCGGTGGCGACGGTGTACGGGCCGGCCGCGGAGGTGGCGGCGCGGCTGGGCGGCCGGGCGGGGGAGGTCGAGGCGATCGACGCGGAGTCGTGCCGGTGGCACAGCGCACCGGATTCGCTGGAGTGGCTGGCGATGCGGCTGACCATGCTGGGGCGCGAGTTCACGGTGCACGAGCCGCCGGAGCTGGTCGCCTATCTGCGGGCGATGGGCGGCCGGGCACTGCGGGCGGCGGGGGCCGAGGAGGCGGACCAGGGGACGGGGTGACGGGGCGGGGTGACATGAACGCTCCGGGGACGGGGTGACGGAATACCCTAGGGGGGTATATGATTCTGTCTACTGGACGCCGGCCGCCCGCCGCCGTCCCCCGCACCGTACGTGCAGCACACGAAGGAGCACTCATGACGACCGTGATCGGTGAGCGCCGCGTCGAGCTGGAGATCGGCGGGATGACCTGCGCCTCGTGCGCCGCCCGTATCGAGAAGAAGCTCAACCGCATGGAGGGGGTGACCGCCACCGTCAACTACGCCACCGAGAAGGCGAAGGTGGCGGTCGCGGACGGCAGCGGCATCGAGGCCGCGGACCTGATCGCCACCGTCGTGAAGACCGGCTACACCGCCGCGCTCCCCGAGCCGCCGGCCCCGGCGCCCACCGAGGACGACGGCGACCGGCCCGACGACCGGGACGACGCCCTCGCCTCCCTCCGCCACCGGCTCGTCATCTCCCTCGCCCTCTCCGTCCCCGTCGTCCTGATGGCGATGGTCCCGGCCCTGCAGTTCACCAACTGGCAGTGGCTGTCGCTGACCCTGGCCGCCCCGGTGGTGGCCTACGGAGCCTGGCCGTTCCACCGGGCCGCCTGGACGAATCTGCGGCACGGCGCCACCACCATGGACACGCTCATCTCGATGGGCACGCTCGCCGCGCTCGGCTGGTCGCTGTGGGCGCTGTTCTTCGGGACCGCGGGCATGCCCGGCATGACGCACCCCTTCGCGCTGACGCTCGCCCGTACGGACGGCAGCGGCAGCATCTATCTGGAGGCGGCGGCCGGCGTCACCGCCTTCGTCCTGGCGGGCCGCTACTTCGAGGCCCGGTCGAAGCGGAAGGCGGGCGCGGCGCTGCGGGCGCTGCTGGAACTGGGCGCCAAGGACGTCGCCGTGCTGCGGGAGGGCCGCGAAGTGCGCATCCCCACGGACGGGTTGAGCGTCGGGGACCGGTTCGTCGTACGGCCCGGGGAGAAGATCGCCACCGACGGCCGGGTGGTGGAGGGCGCCTCCGCCGTGGATGCGTCGATGCTCACCGGCGAGTCCGTCCCGGTGGAGGTCTCGCCCGGCGACACCGTCACCGGGGCGACCGTCAACGCGGGCGGCCGGCTCGTCGTCGAGGCCACCAGGGTCGGCGCGGACACCCAGCTCGCCCGGATGGCGCGCCTGGTGGAGGACGCACAGAACGGCAAGGCCGCGGCCCAGCGGCTCGCCGACCGGATCTCCGCGGTGTTCGTGCCCGTCGTGATCGCGCTCGCCGTCGGCACCCTGGGGTACTGGCTGGGCACCGGCGCGGGCGCGGTGGCCGCGTTCACCGCCGCCGTCGCCGTACTGATCATCGCCTGCCCGTGCGCCCTGGGCCTGGCCACTCCGACCGCGCTGATGGTCGGCACCGGACGGGGCGCCCAGCTGGGCATCCTGCTCAAGGGGCCCGAGGTCCTGGAGTCCACCCGCACGGTCGACACCATCGTGCTGGACAAGACCGGCACGGTCACCACCGGCGTGATGACGCTGACCGGCATCCACCTGGCCGAGGGCGTCTCCCGTGAGCAGGCGCTGCGGCTGGCCGGCGCCCTGGAGCACTCCTCCGAGCACCCCATCGCCCGCGCCGTCGCCACCGCCGCCCAGGAGGCGGCCGGCCCCCTGCCCGTCCCCGAGGACTTCGCCAACGTCCCCGGCCTCGGCGTCCAGGGCATCGTCGACGGGCACGCCGTCCTCGTCGGCCGCGAGCGGCTGCTGCGGGACTGGAGCCAGCAGCTGCCGCCCGAGCTGGTGACCGCCAGGAACGAGGCGGAGGCGGCGGGCCGCACCGCGGTCGCCGTCGGCTGGGACGGCGCGGCCCGCGCGGTGCTGGTGGTCTCGGACGCGGTCAAGCCCACCAGCGCCGAGGCGGTCCGCCGGCTGCGCGCCCTGGGCCTGACCCCGGTCCTGCTCACCGGCGACAACAAGGCGGTGGCCGAGGCGGTCGCCCGGGAGGTCGGCATCGACGAGGTGATCGCCGAGGTGCTGCCCGAGGACAAGGTGGCCGTCGTCGAGCGCCTCCAGGGCGAGGGCCGATCGGTCGCCATGGTCGGCGACGGCGTCAACGACGCGGCCGCCCTGGCCCGCGCCGACCTGGGGCTGGCGATGGGCACCGGCACCGACGCCGCCATCGAGGCCGGTGACCTGACCCTCGTACGGGGCGATCTGCGCGCCGCGGCGGACGCCATCCGCCTCGCCCGCACCACCCTGGGCACCATCCGCACCAACCTGTTCTGGGCCTTCGGCTACAACGTCGCGGCGCTGCCGCTGGCCGCCGCCGGCCTGCTCAACCCGATGATCGCGGGCGCCGCGATGGCTTTCTCGTCGGTCTTCGTGGTCGGCAACAGCCTGCGGCTGCGGCGCTTCCGGGCACTGACGGCGGAGCCGGCCCGCGGCTGACGCGGCCCTCCTCGCCGCGGCCCCGGCAGCACCCGCTGCCGGGGCCGCGGCATGCCCGGCGCCGCGCCCGCAGACGGCGCAATCCCCGGCCACGCCCCGCCGCTGCCGTTGGATCGGGCGGACGGGACCGCTGTCCCCCTGTCCGTACGCGCCTCTGTCCGTACGCGCCCCTGTGCGTACGCACCCCCGTCCGTACGCGCCCGCCCGGCACCGTGCACGTCCCCGGCACGGTGCGGGGCGCCCCGTGGAGACGGCCGAGCGGTCGGATCTCTCCAGTTCTGACAGCGGAAGATTGGCGGATCGCGCAACCGCCGGCCGGCACCCAAGGGTGAGACTGGTCGCGTACCCGCCCGCCCACGTACCTACAGGGGAACTCATGACGGGGTCACGCGTCCTGGCGCTCGGCCATTACCAGCCCTCCCGGGTGCTCACCAACGATGACCTCGCCCAGCTCGTCGAGACCGACGACGCCTGGATCCGCAGCCGCGTCGGCATCCGTACCCGGCACATCGCGGCGGCGGACGAGACGGTCGACTCGATGGCGGCCGAGGCCGCCGCCAAGGCGCTCGCCACGAGCGGAGTGGCCCCGCACGACATCGACCTCGTCCTGGTCGCCACCTGCACGGCCGCCGACCGCAGCCCGAACGCCGCGGCCCGGGTCGCCGCCCGCCTCGGTCTGGCCGCGCCGGCCACGATGGACATCAACGTCGTCTGCTCCGGCTTCACCCATGCGCTGGCCACCGCCGACCACGCCATCCGGGCCGGTTCGGCGAGAAACGCGCTGGTCATCGGGGCGGAGAAGTTCACCGACGTGGTCGACTGGAGCGACCGGACGACCTGCGTCCTGGTGGGCGACGGGGCCGGCGCCGCGGTGGTCACCGCCTCCGAGGAGCCGGAGCCGGGGATCGGCCCGGTGCTGTGGGGCTCGGTCCCCCAGATGGGCAATGCGGTACGGATCGAGGGCGAGCCGGCCCGGTTCGCCCAGGAGGGCCAGACGGTCTACCGCTGGGCAACCACCCAGCTCCCCGCCATCGCCCGCCAGGTCTGCGAGCGCTCCGGCATCCGCCCCGAGGACCTCGCCGGTGTGGTGCTCCACCAGGCCAACCTGCGGATCATCGAGCCGGTCGCGGAGCGGATCGGCGCCGTCAACGCAGTGGTCGCCAAGGACGTCGTCGACTCCGGCAACACCTCCGCCGCCTCGGTGCCGCTGGCCCTGTCCAAGCTGGTCGAACGCCGCGAGATCCCCTCCGGCGCACCTGTCCTCCTCTTCGCCTTCGGCGGCAATCTCTCGTACGCGGGGCAGGTCATCCGCTGCCCGTGAGGCGGGGTGTCCGGTTCCGTCCCGTGTCCGGTTCCGTCCCGTGTCCGATCCGTTCCGTGTCCGATTCGTTCAAGACCACGGCGCGGCGGGCTCCTGCGCTCGCCGCATGACCACCGCTCCTCCCCCTCCCCCGGTTCTCCCGCGCCCCGTTTCGCGGCCCTCGGCATGGTCGTCACCGATATGGCCGCCTCGCCCGCCTTCTACCGCCGCCCGGGCCTCGACGTCCCCGCCGGGGCGGACACCGCCCCGCACGCCGAGGCGCAGCTCCCCGGAGGGCTGCGCCTGAGGTGGGACGCGTTCTGTGGCCGGCGCTACGCGGTCGTACGGGATCCGGACGGCCGTGGGGTGGACCTCTTCGCACCGCCGGCGTAGCGGGCGCCGCCGCGGTACCTGCGCCTGCTCACGGCTGTTCGCGCAGGTACTGCGCGCCGCAGAGGAAGCAGAAGGGCTCGGCCTTGGGCGTGCCCCAGAGGTCGTGGGCCAGGACGGCGGCGGCCGGGGCCAGGTCCCGTCCGCACATCGCCGTGGTGCTGCCCACCCGGCACATGTGCCAGAGCTTGACCGGCGTGTCCTTGTGCGGCAGGACGCCTTCCTCGTATTCGGCGCGGATCTCGTGGTCCATGGCGGTGCACCTCCTAGCCCAACGATGCGCCGAGCGGGGGCGGGCCACAACGGCAGGCAGGCGGCCGGGTCAGAACACCGACCACCCGGTCAACGTCGTGAACTGGTCGAGCGCCGCCGCTCCCGCGACCGAGTTGCCGCGGGCGTCCAGCCCCGGACTCCACACGCACAGCGTGCAGCGGCCCGGCACCACGGCGACGATCCCGCCGCCGACGCCGCTCTTGGCGGGCAGCCCCACCCGGTAGGCGAACTCTCCCGCCGCGTCGTACGTCCCGCAGGTCAGCATCACCGCATTGATCCGCTTGGCCTCGCGCGCCTGAAGCAGCCGGCTGCCGTCGGCGCGCAGGCCGTGGCGGGCCAGGAAGCCGCCGGCGACGGCCAGGTCGCGGCAGCTCATCTCTATCGAGCACTGCCAGAAGTAGTGCTCGATGACGCTGGGGACGGGGTTCTCCAGGTTGCCGAAGGACGCCATGAAGTGCGCCAGCGCGGCGTTGCGGTCGCCGTGCTCGGCCTCGGAGCCGGCCACCGCCTGGTCGAAGGCCAGCTCCGGATTGCCGCTCTCCTCACGCAGGAAGTCCAGCAGCGAGGTGCTGGCGTCCCCGGTGAGGGTCTGGAGCCGGTCGGTGACCACCAGGGCGCCCGCGTTGATGAACGGGTTGCGCGGAATGCCGTTCTCCGCCTCCAGCTGGACCAGCGAGTTGAACGGCGTACCGGACGGCTCGCGGCCCACCCGCCGCCAGATGTCGCCGTCGCCGCCGCTGCTGTGGCTCTGGGCCATCACCAGCGCCAGCGAGAAGGTCTTCGAGATGGACTGGACGGAGAACGGGATCTCCCAGTCGCCGACCCCGTACACCTTGCCGTCGATGTCGGCGACCGCGATCCCGAAGCGGTCCGGGGCCACCCTTTCCAGCGCCGGTATGTAGTCGGCGACCTGTCCCTGCCCCACGTAGGGCCGGGCGTGGGCCGCTACCTCTTCGATCACGGCCTGGTAGTCCATGGGGCACACGCTAACCCGACGCGAGGACCACCCCCATCGGAGCCCCCGCCGGCGCCTTCACCTCGCGTGCGAGATGCGCCTGGTCCGCGC
This sequence comes from Streptomyces sp. NPDC048483, assembly GCF_040651455.1. Classification (NCBI taxonomy): domain Bacteria; kingdom Bacillati; phylum Actinomycetota; class Actinomycetes; order Kitasatosporales; family Streptomycetaceae; genus Streptomyces; species Streptomyces sp. NPDC048483. The sequence continues at coordinate 113,598 of NZ_JBEZJZ010000004.1, read as the reverse complement.
ATCCGGCGCGGGCCGCGACCTCGGCGTACGGCGTCCCGGGGCGCGCGAGGGCGAGGGCCCGCACCAGCCGCAGCACCCGGGTGAGGGTCTTGGGGCCGTAGCCGAACGCGTCCAGGCTGAAGCGGTGCAGCCGGCGCTCGCCGATCCCGGCGGTGCGGGCGACCTCGGCGACGGGACGGCCGCGGGCCAGGGCCCCGGCGATGGCGGCGGTCCGGGCGTCCGGCGCCGGCGCCGGGGCCTCCCGCAAACGGGCCGCGGCGGCCTCCTCCAGTGCGCCCGCCCCTTCGTCGGCCACCCGCCCGGCCGGCTCACGCACCCGCCCCGCGGGCCACAGGTCCTCCAACGGGACCCGCGGATTTCGCAGTTCATGGGCCGGTACGCCGAAGACGGCGGGCCCCTGCCCGGGCGAGAACCGCAGCCCTGCGTAGCTCGTGCCGGGCGCCGCGCCACCCGCTCCGGCTGATACGGCCCGGTGTCTGGCCCCGCCACCAGGAGCCGCCCCTGCGTCCAGATCAGATCCGCAGAGCCGTCGGGCAGCACCGGCCGCGCCGAGGGCAGGAGGGTGTTGGTCCACAGCACCGCACCGGCAAGCCAGGACCTCCGCTCGCGGTATCCGCTTGCGCCGTGCGGCCCACCCGTGTCGCGCCCTTCGCCCCTGTACTCCAGCCTGGCACGGGAACCCCACGGCCGTCCGCGCCGTTGATTCCATTGATCGCTTTCATCCCTTACCTGACCTACGACAGCTACCGCAGCGACGTCACGGAGGCAGCAATGACAGGGTTTCTCGACCGGGCCAAGGAGCAGGCGCAGCGCGGCCTGGCGCAGGGCAAACAGAAGGTCGACGAGGTGCAGGCGCATCGCGCGGGCTCCGAGCTGGTGAGGAAACTGGGCGCCGCGTACTACGCCGAGCGCAGCGGCAGCGGCACACCCGAGGCGACCCGGGACGCGCTCGGCGCGCTCGAGGCCCACATCAACGCCCACGGGGACGCGTTCCTGCACAGCTGACGGCGGGGCCTCCCCGGCCGGAATCGCTCGCACACCCACCGAACAGCCGGTCCGTTTTATGCCGTTCCACTCCATCGGTCCCGACCCATCCCGTAGAAGCGAGGCATGAGGCGGTGCGCGGTCGGCGGCCGCCGCGTACGGATCGGAGCCGGTCATGGCCGTACCGCTGTCCGCTGCCCGTTTTCTCGATGCGCTCCAGGCCGAGGGGCTGCGGGTCGTCGAGGTGGGCGACTGGACGACGCACAACCGCGAGCACATGGGCCCGTGGGGTCCGGTGCACGGCGTCATGGTGCACCACACCGCGACGTCCGGCACCGAGAACACCGTGCGGCTCTGCTACAACGGCCACACGGACCTGCCGGGCCCGCTCTGCCACGGCGTGATCGCCAAGGACGGCACGGTGCACCTGGTCGGCTGCGGCCGCGCCAACCACGCCGGGCTCGGTGACGGCGACGTCCTGCGGGCGGTGACCGCCGAGAAGCGGCTGCCGCCGGCGAACGACACCGACACCGACGGCAATCAGGTCTTCTACGGCTTCGAGTGCGAGAACCTCGGCGACGGCTCGGATCCGTGGCCGTCGGCCCAGAAGGCGGCACTGGAGAAGGCCGCGGCCGCACTGTGCCGGGCTCACGGGTGGAGCGAGCGCTCGGTGATCGGTCATCGGGAGTGGCAGCCGGGCAAGATCGACCCGCGCGGCTTCACCATGGACCGGCTGCGCGAGCGCATCCGCGAACGCCTGAAGTGAGGGCGGGGGACAATGGGCGGCATGTCCCGCCCCGTCCCCGACCCCGATGCGCTGCGCCCCCGCCTCCCCTCGCCCCTCCAGGAGATCGAGGACGAGCCGTTCGCGCGGCGCGGCATCCGGCTGCTGCTCAAGCGGGACGACCTGATCCACCCCGACCTGCCGGGCAACAAGTGGCGCAAGCTCGCGCCCAACCTGCGGGCCGCTGCCGCGGCCGGTGAGCGCGCGCTGCTGACCTTCGGCGGCGCGTACTCCAACCATCTGCGCGCCACCGCGGCGGCCGGCCGTCTCCTCGGCTTCGCCACCATCGGCGTGGTCCGGGGCGACGAGCTGGCCGCCGCCCCCCTCAACCCGTCCCTGGCCCGCTGCGCCGCCGACGGCATGCGGCTGCACTTCCTCGACCGGGCCACCTACCGCCGCAAGACCGACCCGGACGTGCTCGCCGGCCTCCGCAGCCACTTCGGCGCCTTCCGCGTCATACCGGAGGGCGGCAGCAACTCCCTTGCCGCGCAAGGCTGTACGGAACTCGGACGCGAGCTGCGCGGCACCGCTGACACGGTCGCGGTGGCCTGCGGAACGGGCGGCACCCTGGCGGGACTGGCCGCCGGGCTCGCTCCGGACCAGCAGGCCATCGGCTTCCCCGTCCTCAAGGGCGGCGGCCCCGGTGGCCGGCACTTCCTCCAGGAGACGGTCGGGGAACTGCAACGCACGGCCTTCGGCGCCCGCCGCGGCAACTGGCGCCTGGACCCCCGCTTCCACGGCGGCGGATACGCCCGCACCACCCCCGAGCTCGACGCATTCGCCGCCGCCTTCGAGAACCGCCACGGCCTCCCCGTGGAACGCGTCTATGTCGCCAAGCTGCTGTACGGCCTGACGACCCTGGCCGAGGAGGACGCCTTCGCGCCGGGCAGCACGGTTGCGGCCGTCATCACCGGCACGCCGTAGGCCGGCCGGCCGCCCCTACGCCCGCTCCCGGTAGGCCGCCGCTTCCTCCAGGTCCAGCCGGCGCAGCAGCGTCCGCAGCATCTCGTCGTCGATGCGGCGGGCGTCGCGGAGTTCGACGAAGACCCGGCGCTCGGCGTCGATCATTTCGCGGGCGAGCCGGCGGTAGGTCTCGTCGGCGGATTCGCCGGTTTCCTCGTTGACCGTCCCCAGGCGTTCCCACACGGCGTTGCGGCGCCGCTCCAAAACGGTGCGCAGGCGGTCGGAGAGGGGCCCTGGAAGCGCGTTGCGGCGGTCCTCGAGGAGCTCGTCCAGCAGCGCCTCCGCCGCCCGTGAGGCCTCGCTCTGGGCCTGCGCCTCGGCGAGCGTCTCGGCCCGCGCGTCGCGGCCGGGCAGCTTCAGGGCGCGGATCAGCGGCGGCAGCGTCAGCCCCTGGACGACGAGGGTGGCGATGACGGTGGTGAAGGTCAGGAAAAGGACGAGGTTACGGGCCGGGAAGGGGCCGCCGGCCTGCACGGTGGCGGGGATGGAGAAGGCGATGGCCAGCGACACCACCCCGCGCATCCCGGCCCAGCCGACGACGACCGGCGCGGTCCAGTTCGTATCGGGTTCGCGGGCCCGGATCCGGGCCGACAGGGCGCGCGGCAGATACGTCGCGGGGAAGACCCAGACGAACCGCGCGACGACCACGACGGCGAACACCACGGCCGCGTACCAAAGGGCCTGGGCCGCGCTGAACTCCCCCAGGCCGCGCAGCACCACCCGCAGCTGGAGCCCGATCAGCGCGAAGACCGCGGACTCCAGCACGAAGGAGACGACCTTCCAGACGGCGTCCTCCTGGAGCCGGGTCTCGAAGTCGACCTGCCAGGAGCGGTGGCCCAGATAGAGGCCGACCACGACGACGGCGAGCACCCCGGAGGCGCCGACCTGTTCGGCGGCCGCATACGCCGTGAACGGGATGAGCAGCGAGAGGGTGTTCTCCAGCAGCGCCGAGTCCCGCAGCCGGAGGCGCAGCCAGTGCAGCGGCACCATCAGGACGACACCGATCCCGATGCCGCCGAGGGACGCGACGGCGAACTCCTTGATGCCGTCGGCCCAGGTGGCGGCGACCCCGACGGCCGCGGCCAGCGCCACCTTGTAGGCGGTGATCGCGGTGGCGTCGTTGACCAGCGATTCGCCCTGCAGAATCGTGGTGATCCGGCTGGGCAGCCCGAGCCGGCGGGCGATGGCGGTGGCCGCGACGGCGTCGGGCGGGGCGACGACGGCGCCCAGGACGAGCGCCGCGGTCAGGGGAAGATCCGGGATGACCAGGTAGGCGGCGTAGCCCACCACCAGGGTCGCGAACAGGACATAACCGAAGGACAGCAGCGCCACCGGCCGCAGGTTGGCCCGCAGGTCCAGGTACGAGCTGTCCAGTGCGGCGGTGTGCAGCAGAGGGGGCAGCAGCAGCGGCAGCACGATGTGCGGGTCGAGGGTGTAGTCGGGGATGCCGGGGATGTACGACGCCGCGAGCCCGGCGGTGACCAGCAGCAGAGGCGCCGGGACGGGGCTGCGCCGCGCCAGCCCGGCGACCGCCGCACTCCCCGCGACCAGCAACAGCAGCGGCATCACATCCATGGTCCCCGTCCCGTTCCCCGTGGCTTGGCAGGCGACGGCCTCCTTGGTCGCCCGGCGATCTAACCTGGCCATCATGAGTGAGTGCACGCATGTTCCCGAACTGCCGCGCGCCGAACCGGCCCCGCTGAGCGCCACCTGCCCGGAATGCCTGGCGGCCGGCAGCCACCCCGTACAACTGCGGCTGTGTCTGGTCTGCGGCCACGTCGGCTGCTGCGATTCCTCGCCGTACCGGCATGCGACCGCGCACTACAAGGAGACCGGCCACCCGGTGATGCGGTCGTTCGAACCGGGCGACGACTGGCGCTGGTGCTTCGTCGACCAGCTCCTGGTGTGAGGCACTCCCGGCCGCCCCGTTGGCCGCCCGGCCGCCCCTTTAGCCTTGCGGCATGATCCGCGAAGCGACACCCGGCGACGTCCCCGTCATCCTGGCCATGATCGGCGAGCTGGCCGCGTACGAGCGCGAGCCCGAGGCCGCACGGGCCACCGAGCCGCAGCTGAAGGAGGCGCTCTTCGGAACCCACCCGGCGGCCTTCGCCCTGATCGCGGAGGCGGCCGGCGCCCCGGTGGGCTTTGCCCTGTGGTTCCGGAACTTCTCGACCTGGACGGGCACGCACGGTGTCTATCTGGAGGACCTGTACGTCCGTCCCGAGGCGCGCGGCGGCGGCCACGGCAAGGCGCTGCTCGCGGCCCTGGCCGAGATCTGCGTGGCTCGCGGCTACGAGCGTTTCGAGTGGTCGGTCCTGGATTGGAATGAACCGTCCATCGGCTTTTACCGGTCGATCGGCGCGCAACCCATGGACGAATGGACGGTCTTCCGGCTCACTGGAGAGGCGCTGCACGACCTTGCCGCCTCCCCGCGCGTCAACGGAGCGTAATCGGGATGGATTTGACAGTGCCGACCTCTAGCCACGGTGTGTACCCATAGCCGTACAATAAGTAACAGTGAGTGAGCGCTACGGCGCCGGGCGACTCCGGGCCGAAGCGTCGCCCGGACGGCAGCCGTGCTCCTTCCGGGCGACATCGGCCCGCAGATCGCGATAGCGTCACAGCCGAACCATGTGCTGCGCTGATTCGTTCTCCTTTCACCCGATGGGAGAACGCGACCGGCGTGGATGTCCCGAAGCCCTCGGCGGCATCCAGCATTCCAGCTCAACCAGCTTGTGCCACCTTGGAGGTGAGGGTGTCCCAGATCGCAGGCGAGCCCGGGACTCAGGACTTCGTGGAAGTCCGTCTGCCCGCTGCGGGTGCCTACCTGTCTGTGCTGCGTACGGCCACGGCCGGACTCGCAGCCCGCTTGGACTTCACCCTCGACGAGATCGAGGATCTGCGCATCGCGGTCGACGAGGCCTGCGCGATCCTGCTGCAACAGGCCGTCCCCGGCAGTGTGCTGAGCTGCGTCTTCCGTCTGATCGATGACGCGCTGCAGGTGACCGTGTCGGCTCCGACGACCGACGGCCGTGCCCCGGAGCGCGACACCTTCGCCTGGACGGTGCTCTCCGCGCTGGCCGGCAAGGTCGATTCCACCGTCGCCGAGGACCGTACGGTCACCATCAGCCTGTACAAGGAGCGCGGCGCCGGTCCCGGACCGTCATGACCGAGCAGGGGGCCCCGTGAAAGATCTCGAACGCGGCACGCGGATGGCGTCCGGTGTGGCCATCCCCGAGCAGCAGGCCCGGCCGCATCCGGTGGGCACGGACGACCACGGCGGCCGGTTGGACGCGGCGGAGCAGGCAGAGCGGGCGGACCACATGGACCAGAGCGAGCAGCAGGGGCAGCAGGCGGACCGGCACGATCCACCGGTCGCCGACCAGAAGCCCCAGGAAGAACAGCATCACCACGGGCCGCGCGATCCCCAGGACCGCAGCGGCGCGCGGGCGATGTTCTACGAGCTGCGCAAGCTCCCCGACGGCTCTGCGGAGCGCGCGGAGCTGCGCAACACCCTGGTGCGGATGCATCTGCCGCTCGTCGAGCATCTGGCGCGGCGGTTCCGCAACCGCGGCGAGCCGCTGGACGATCTGACCCAGGTCGCCACCATCGGTCTGATCAAGTCGGTGGACCGCTTCGACCCGGAGCGCGGCGTGGAGTTCTCCACGTACGCCACCCCCACCGTCGTCGGCGAGATCAAGCGGCACTTCCGCGACAAGGGCTGGGCGGTCCGCGTCCCGCGCCGCCTCCAGGAGCTGCGGCTGTCACTGACCACCGCGACCGCCGAGCTCTCCCAGCGCCATGGCCGGGCACCGACGGTTCATGAGCTGGCCGAGCACCTGGGGATCTCCGAGGAGGAGGTCCTGGAGGGCCTGGAGTCGGCGAACGCGTACAGCACGCTCTCCCTGGACGTGCCGGACACGGACGACGAGTCCCCGGCCGTCGCCGACACCCTCGGCGCCGAGGACGAGGCGCTGGAGGGGGTGGAGTACCGCGAGTCGCTCAAGCCGCTGCTGGAGGATCTTCCGCCGCGCGAGAAGAAGATCCTGCTGCTCCGCTTCTTCGGCAACATGACCCAGTCCCAGATCGCCCAGGAGGTCGGCATCTCCCAGATGCATGTCTCACGCCTCCTGGCCCGCACACTCGCGCAGCTGCGGGACAAGCTCCTGGTGGAGGAGTGAGCCGGCCTCCATGAACGGCGATGGGCGGGGTCCGTACGGGCCCCGCCCACTTGCTCTCCGGCCACGGGAATACCCCCCCCCGGGGCCACCACGTTCGGGAATACCCACCCCGGCCACCCCGTTGTGGCCCCGCAGGGGGCCTTTCCGTCCCCTACGGCATCCGTTCGACCTCCCCTTAGGGGACGTCCGTTTCCCGGGGGCCGATGCCCAGCGCCGCGGTGGCCGTCGGGGTGACCAGCAGGACGAGCACCACGATCGCCCCGGCCGCGAGCCCGGCCCCGGCCGCGATCAGCGCCCCGCCGCCCTTGATCAGCGTCCAGGCCACCGGCAGCGCCACGATCTGGGTGATCAGCGAGGGGCCGCGGCTCCAGCGGCGGCGCAGCCACAGTCCGCGCGCGGCGACGAGCGGCAGACCGGCGAGCGCAAGCACGGTCACCCCACCCGTCACCGCCTGCTGCGGACTGTCCGGCGACCCGGCCAGCCCCATGACCAGCATGTACGCGCCCAGGGCGGCCAGCGCCAGCCCCTCGACGGCGGTGAGCGCCGCGGCGGCGCTCAGCCGGGCGGGCCGCGGGCCGGTCGGCTGGGGTACGGCGGGGGTGCCGGCGGCGCGCTTCGCGGACTGCTTCTGCTGACTGCTCACCCCAGCAGGGTAGCGCCGGTGGCGTACGGGGCCGGGCCCGCCCGAACCGGGACGGGGCGTGAGAGGAGTACCGGCAGGTCGGTACGCTGCTTCGTATGCGCGCACTTCTCGTGGTCAATCCCGCAGCAACCACCACCAGTGCCCGCACCCGTGAAGTGCTCACGCATGCGCTCGCCAGCGACCTCAAGCTGGAGGTCGCCGAGACGAAGTACCGCGGGCACGCCCGTGACCTGGCCCAGGAGGCCACCGAGGGCGGCGAGACGGAACTGGTCGTGGCGCTCGGCGGCGACGGCACGGTCAACGAGGTCGTCAACGGCCTGCTGACGAACGGCCCCGATCCGGACGCGCACCCCCGGCTGGCCGTCGTCCCCGGTGGCTCCACCAATGTCTTCGCCCGCGCGCTCGGCCTGCCCAATGACGTGGTGGAGGCGACCGGCGCTCTGCTGGACGCGCTGCGCGACCGCAGCGAGCGCACGATCGGCCTGGGCCTGGCCTCCGGTACCCCGGGCAGCAAGGACGAGGGCGCGCCGCCCCGGTGGTTCACCTTCTGCGCGGGCTTCGGCTTCGATGCGGGCGTCGTGGGCCGGGTCGAGCAGCAGCGCGAACGCGGCAAGCGTTCGACGCATGCCCTGTACGTGCGACAGTTCGTACGTCAGTACCTGGGCGAGCGGAACCGCCGGCACGGCTCCATCACCCTCGAACGTCCGGGGAGCCGGGACGGCTCCACGGAGGTCGTCGAGGACCTGGTGATGTCCATAATCTGCAACACCGCCCCCTGGACCTACCTGGGCAATCGCCCGATCTACCCGTCCCCCCGGGCATCGTTCGACTCCGGGCTGGACCTGTTCGCACTGGGCAAGCTGTCGGCCCCGGCGGTGGCCCAATACGGCACCCAGCTGCTGACGTCAACACCGCACCGCGGGCCGCGGGGCAAGCAGGCGGTCTCACTGCATGACCTCACGGAGTTCACCTTGCATTCGCAGGCGCCACTGCCGTTCCAGATGGACGGGGATCACCTGGGACTGCGTACGAGTGTGACGTTCACAGGCGTTCGCCGTGCACTGCGTGTGATTGTGTGAGCAGTAGAGCCTAAAGTCCTTTCACTCGAACGTTTAGGCTGTCTCCCACCCCATGGAATGACGGCTGTGACCGAGGCGACACCAAGGAATCAAAAAAAAGTTTCCGGAAGGGGTTGTATCCGCAGCCGAGGTTTGCGAGTCTCTTCATGGCGATCGGGACGGCCGCTCTACCGGCCCCCTTGAGAGCCCGAATCCTCCTCCTCATTCCACAGGACCGCGCCAGTTCACGACTGGATTTCGGCCCTTCCCTTGTGGAGGGATTCGTGAAAGCGTTCACATTCACAAGCAACGTTCCCGTCATACGAGGAGATGGAGCAGCCATGGACTGGCGTCACCGCGCCGTTTGCCGCGAAGAAGACCCCGAGCTCTTCTTCCCTATCGGCAACACCGGTCCTGCGCTGCTGCAGATCGAGGAAGCCAAGGCCGTCTGCCGCCGCTGCCCCGTCATGGAGCAGTGCCTGCAGTGGGCGCTCGAGTCCGGCCAGGACTCCGGCGTCTGGGGTGGTCTGAGCGAGGACGAGCGCCGCGCAATGAAGCGCCGTGCAGCTCGCAACCGGGCGCGCAACGCCAGCGCCTGAGCCAGCCGCCCCGTGGCCCCCGAGCCGCAGCGCGCAGTACCCCCGATGCAGCCCCGGCGCTGAAAAGCCAGGTCGTTATCGCATCGCAATAGCTTTGAGCCCCGGACCAGATGGGTCCGGGGCTTGCTGCTGTTCAGGGGCCCGTACGGGTGTTCAGGGGCCGGGACAGGCGCTCAGTGCTGCTTCTCGGCCCGGACGGGAACATCGAGAACGACCTGGGTGCCGCGCTCCGGCGCCCGCACCATGTCGAACGTGCCGCCCAACTCCCCCTCCACCAGGGTCCGTACGATCTGCAGCCCCAGGTTTCCGGCGCGCTGCGGGTCGAATCCCTCCGGCAGACCGCGGCCGTTGTCCTGGACGGTGACCCGCAGCCGCGGCTCCGTACGGCTGCCGCCGCGCACCGCGCCGACCTCGACGGTGCCGCCTTCTGCCTGGTCAAAGGCATGCTCCAGGGCGTTCTGGAGGATCTCGGTGAGCACCATCGACAGCGGGGTGGCGACCTCGGCGTCCAGGATGCCGAAGCGGCCGGTGCGCCGGGTGGTCACCTTTCCGGGAGAGATCTCGGCGACCATGGCCAGCACCCGGTCGGCGATCTCGTCGAACTCGACCCGCTCATCGAGGTTCTGCGACAGCGTCTCGTGCACGATCGCGATCGAACCGACCCGGCGGACCGCCTCATTGAGCGCCTCGCGGCCCTGTGCGGAATCCATCCGGCGGGCCTGCAAGCGCAACAACGCGGCAACGGTCTGGAGATTGTTCTTCACCCGGTGGTGGATTTCCCGGATGGTCGCGTCCTTGGTGATCAGTTCCCGCTCACGACGTCGCAGTTCGGTAACGTCGCGCAGCAGCACCAGGGAACCGATGTGCGTACCCTTCGGCTTGAGCGGAATGGCGCGCAATTGGATCACGCCGTCATTGCCCTCGACCTCGAATTCCCGGGGGGCCCAGCCGCTGGCCAGCTTGACCAGGGCCTCGTCCACCGGGCCGCGGGCGGGCGCCAGTTCGGCGGTGGCCTGTCCGAGGTGGTGGCCCACCAGGTCGGCGGCGAGGCCGAGCCGGTGGTAGGCGGAGAGCGCATTGGGGCTGGCGTACTGGACCACGCCGTCCGCGTCGAGCCGGATCAGGCCGTCGCCGGCGCGCGGCGAGGCGTCCATGTCGACCTGCTGGCCCGGGAAGGGAAACGATCCTGCGGCGATCATCTGGGCGAGGTCGGAGGCGCTCTGGAGGTAGGTGAGCTCCAGGCGGCTGGGGGTCCGCACGGTCAGCAGGTTCGTATTACGGGCGATCACGCCGAGCACCCGCCCGTCGCGGCGGACGGGGATGGACTCGACCCGTACCGGCACCTCCTCCCGCCACTCGGGGTCGCCCTCGCGCACGATGCGTCCCTCGTCCAGGGCGGAGTCCAGCATCGGACGGCGGCCGCGGGGAACGAGATGGCCGACCATGTCGTCCTGATAGGAGGTCGGCCCGGTGTTGGGCCGCATCTGGGCGACGGATACGTAACGGGTGCCGTCGAGGGTGGGAACCCACAGCACAAGATCGGCGAAGGAGAGGTCGGAGAGCAGCTGCCACTCCGAGACCAGCATGTGCAGCCACTCGAGGTCGGAATCGCTCAGAGCGGTGTGCTGGCGTACGAGATCGTTCATGGAGGGCACATCTTGGAGCCTACCGGCGTACGGTGTACCTGTTGTTCCGGCGTATCTTCTGTTCGGCCCCTCGCCCGCCGCGCTGTCCCTCCGCAGCCGTGGTCCGTGCAAGGGCATGGACAACCGAGAATGGTCTAGTCCAGAATGTCGGGCGCAACACATTTTCTGGGGGATGTCCCCGGATCCTGCTCCTCCGTTCTCCCCGCACAGGAGAGCGGAACGAGGCCCGCGGCGCTCTCTGCCCTGACTGCGCCGAGGCCTCCGATCGACCGGTCCCGGCCGGGGCCGTGCCCCTACCGCACATGGGGTACATCCCGGCTGAAAACGGGGTCGGCCGATGTCAGCTCCGGGCTGCGGTGCCGGACAGGTTGAGGGTCCTGTCCCGGCGCCGCGGCCCGCGGGTGCTTCAGGGGCCGTCCGCCATACGGGCCCCCTCCCCCTCCCCCTCCTTCTCCTCCGTCTTGGGCCAGGCCGTCATCGCCAGCTCCGCGATGGCCTCCAGGGTCGACCGGTCCGCGCCGTCGCGCGCCTGCTGTGACATGCCCTGGACGACGGCCCCCAGGTAATGGGCGAGCGCGGCCGCGTCCGTGGTGGCGGGAAGCCCGCCGCAGGCGATGTCCACCACGATGGCCCGCTCGAACTCCCGGACGTTCGCCAGCCGCATCTCCCGCAGCGATTCGGCGACTTCGGCGGATGCCGGGGCGGTGTTCAGGCCGGCGCTGATGACGAGGCAGCCGCGGGGGTGGCCGGGCAGGGTGTATTCGGCCGCGGCCTCGCGCAGCGCGCGTTCGACTCCGCGGCGGGCGGTCGGTTCCTCGGCCACGGCGCGGGAAATGAAGCCGCCGTAGAGCCGCCTGTACCCGGCCACCACCTCATCGAACAGCGCCCGTTTGTCGCCGAAGGCGGCGTACAGGCTGGGGGCGCTGATGCCCATGGTGCGGGTGAGGTCGGAGATGGACGTGGCCTCGTAACCGTGCTCCCAGAAGGACCGAATCGCCTGCTCCAGAGCCGTCTCCCGGTCGAAGGAGCGGGGCCGGCCGCGCTGTTTCGTTTCCTTGGCTGCCATGGGGTGAATTTTATAGCGGTCGGTACGGAAGCCGTGCTACGGTTTTTCTGTAGCGAGCGATACAGAAAGCGCTCGGTGCGGGGTGCTGGTGCGTGACTTCGGTGCGCGCACCTCGCGCGCCGGGCGGCACATACGGAATGGGGAGGGGCACGGCCATGGGTGCACTCAGGGGCAGGACGGCACTGGTGACGGGCGGCAGCAGGGGGATCGGCCGGGCGATCTCGCAACGGCTGGGGCGGGACGGGGCGCGGGTGGCCGTGCACTACGGACGGGATGAGACGGCGGCCAAGGAGACGGTCTCGGCGATCGAGGCCGCGGGAGGCCGGGCCTTCGCGGTCCGGGCCGAGTTGGGGGCGGCGGGCGACGCGGAAGCGCTGTGGGCGGCGTTCGACGAACAGGCCGACGGGCTGGACATCCTGGTCAACAACGCCGGGATCAACAAGGCGGCCGACGGGACGCTCAAGCCGGTCGGCAAGGTGACGGAGGAGGACTTCGACCGCCTCTTCGCGGTCAACACCAAGGCGCCGTTCTTCATCGCCCAGCAGGGGCTTCACCGCCTGCGGGACGGCGGCCGGATCATCAATGTCTCCACGGGGCTGACGCATGGCGCGGCCAAGCCCGAGTTGATCGCCTACGCCATGACCAAAGGCGCCATCGACGTGTTCACCTCGACGCTGGCCAAGGACCTGGGCGGGCGCGGCATCACGGTCAACGCGGTGGCGCCCGGCGCGATCGATACGGATATGAACGCCGGCTGGCTGCGCGGGGAGGAGAACTCCGAGGCGCGTGCGGCACTCGGGGCGATATCCCCGCTCGGCCGGGTCGCGGATCCCACCGACGTCGGCGACATCGTGGCCTTTCTCGCCTCGGACGACAGCCGGTGGGTGACGGGGCAGTGGATCGATGCGACGGGGGGTGCGCTGCTCTGACGCCGACGCAGGACGTCCCCCGGCGGGCAGCCGACCGGCCATCCGGCCGACGGCAAAACAACCCCCGCCATCCCCCGGCGGCACCCGGTTCCGCAGGCCTCCCTCTGCTAGATTGGTCTATACCACATAGCCCATTCTCCAGAACGGCAGGCCAAGCGTGGAAGTTGTCATCGTCCCGGACGCCACGGCAGGCGGCGAGCTCATCGCGGAGGCCATCGCCACGCTGATGCGCCGCAAGCCCGACGCGCTGCTCGGTGTGGCCACCGGCTCGACCCCGTTGCCCATCTACGAGGCGCTCTCGGCGAAGGTCCGGGCCGGCGCGGTGGACGCCTCGCGGGCCCGCATCTGCCAGCTCGACGAGTATGTGGGCCTGCCGGCCGGACACCCCGAGTCCTACCGCTCGGTGGTGCTGCGCGAGGTGGTGGAGCCGCTGGGTCTCGGCGAGGACTCCTTCACGGGGCCGGACGGTTCGGCGCAGGATGTCCAGGCCGCGTGCGAGGCGTACGACAAGGCACTGAGCGAGGCCGGGGGTGTGGACCTCCAGCTGCTCGGCATCGGTACCGACGGGCACATCGGCTTCAACGAGCCCTGCTCGTCGCTCGCTTCCCGTACCCGCATCAAGACGCTCACCCGGCAGACCCGGGAGGACAACGCCCGCTTCTTCGACAGCCTCGACGAGGTCCCGCACCACGTCATCACCCAGGGCATCGGCACGATCCTGGAAGCCCGCCATCTGGTCCTGCTCGCCACCGGCGAGGGCAAGGCCAACGCGGTGGCCCAGGCCGTCGAGGGTCCGGTCACCGCGCTGGTACCGGCCTCGGCCCTGCAGCTCCACCCGCACGCGACGGTCGTCGTCGACGAGGCCGCAGCCTCCAAGCTGAAGCTCGCCGAATACTTCCGGGCCACGTATGCGGCCAAGCCGGAGTGGCAGGGGATCTAGGGGGCCGGTGCTGACGCCCGGCTGTTCTTCTTCGGGTGCGTGGTGAGGCTCCGGGCGAGGGTCCACAGGTCGGGGAGGGTGGCGGCGATGCGGGCTGATGCCCGGCTGGTCGGAGACCCGTTGCCTCCGTTCGGTCCGGGCGCACGGGTGCATCCGGCGGTGCCCTCAGTTGCGGGTCGCCGTCCTGTTCCCCGTTACTCCGTCAGCCCCGTCAGCCCGTACCCCCGTCATGCCCACCCGCCCGTCAGGGCCTCCGCCGCCGCCAGGCCGCACACCCGGGCCGCGCCATGGGTGGCGAGGTGGACGGCGCCGCTGGGCGGGGACTGCGGGACGCCCATTTCCACCACCGCGGTATCGGGGCGGGCCGCGGTGAGGGCGCGCAGGGCTTCGGCCATCCACGGGTGGCGGTGGACGTCGCGGACAACGGCGACGAGGCGGCGGCCGGCGGCGTCGGTGAGCAGGCCGTCGATCAGTGCGGGGGTGCCGGCCGTGGCCGCGGACTCGGCGGTGTAGGTGGCGGTGCGGGTGCCGGGGAGGAGACGGGCAAGTTCGGCGGCGATGCCCCAGGGTGTCTCGTCGCCCACGGCGATATTGGCGAGCGGGGTGAAGGCCGCGACGTAGGCCGGGCCGGTCAGCGGCTCGTACGGGCCGTCGGCGGTGATGCCCAGGGCGCGGCGGGCGGCGGTGAGGCCGATGCCGGGTGCGGGCGCGGCCCCCACGTCCGCGCCCGCACTCCGGGTCCAGCGCGCCAGGGCGCGCACCCGTGCCGCGGCGTCGGCGAGCCGCTGTTCGGGCAGCTCCCCGTCGCGTACCGCCGCCACCAGGGCGTCGCGCAGCCGCAGCACGGTGTCCTCGTCGGCCAGTCCGCCGCCCACGCAGATGGCGTCGGCGCCGGCCGCGATGGCCAGGACGCTGCCGCGCTCGATGCCGTAGGAGGCGGAGATCGCCTGCATCTCCATGCCGTCGGTGACGATCAGCCCGTCGAACCCGAGGCCGCCCTCGGCGACCGGCGCGCGCAGCAGGCCGTGCAGGGCGGCTGGGCTGAGCGTGGCGGGGCGGTCGCCGTCCAGGGCGGGCAGCAGGATGTGCGCGCTCATCACCGCCTTGGTGCCGGCATCGACGGCGGCGCGGAAGGGCACCAGTTCGCGGTCCTGGAGGGTGGGCAGGTCGGCGGTGATGCGCGGCAGGTCGTGGTGGGAGTCGACGGCGGTGTCCCCGTGGCCGGGGAAGTGTTTGGTGCAGGCCGCGACGCCGGCGGACTGGAGGCCCTCGACGTAGGCGGCGGTGTGCCGGGCGACCAGCCGTGGGTCGGCGCCGAAGGAGCGGACGCCGATGACGGGGTTGGCGGGGTTGGAGTTGACGTCGGCGGACGGCGCCCAGTTGAGGGTGATGCCGCAGTCGGCCAGGCGGCGGCCGAGTTCGCGGGCCACGTCGCGGGTCAGGGCGGTGTCGTCGACGGCGCCGAGCGCGAGGTTGCCGGGGAAGGACGAGCCGCCGCGTACTTCGAGGCGGGTGACGTCGCCGCCCTCCTCGTCGACGGCGATGAGGAGGTCCGGGCGTACGTCCCTCAACCGGGCGGAGAGGGCCGCGAGTTGGTCCGGGCTCTGCACATTGCGGCCGAAGAGGCCCACTGCAGCCAGCCCCTCGTCGAGGCGGCGGAGCAGCCAGCCGGGGGCGGTGGTGCCGGTGAAGCCGGGCTGGAGGACGGCGAGCGCGTCGCGGGTGAGGGTGTCGGTGGAACGAACGAGGGTGCCCATGCGTTATCCCTTCACTGCGCCGGAGGTGAGACCGCCGACCGCCTTGCGTTGCAGGAACAGGAAGAGGATCAGGATCGGGACGGCGAAGAGGGAGGCGGCGGCCATGGTGGCGCCCCAGTCGTCCCCGAACTGGCTCTGGAACTGCGAGAGCCACAGCGGCAGGGTGCCCGCGTCGGGCTCCTTGTTGAGGACCAGTACGAGCGGGAATTCGTTCCAGGCGGTGATGAAGCCGAAGAGGGAGGTGGCCATCAGCCCGGGGGCGAGGAGCGGGAAGACGACCTTGACGAAGGCCTGGCGGCGCGAGCAGCCGTCGACCATCGCGGACTCCTCCAGTTCCTTGGGCACCGCGGCCACATAGCCGCGCAGCGTCAGCAGGGTGAAGGGCAGCACCATCAGCATGTAGAAGAAGGTGAGCGGGAGGAGGCTGTTGAGCATGTCGGCGTCGCGGACGATGAGATAGACCGAGATCACCATGACCTCCCACGGCGCCATCTGGGCGACCATGAAGGTCAGCAGGATGCCCTTGCGGCCCCTGAAGCGCATACGGCTGAGGGCGAACGCCCCGCAGAGCGCGATCACCAGCGACAGGCCCACGGCGAGAAGGGTGACGACGGCCGAATTCCCGGCCAGCGTCCAGAAATCGGGGGCGTTCACCGCCGTCGCGAAGTGCTCGAAGGTGCCGTGGAACGGGAACCAGACGGGGTCCTCGGTGATGATGTCCTGCGTCGGCTTGAAGGCCGTGCCGAACATCCAGTAGACGGGGAAGACGAAGCCGATGGCGAGCACGATCGCCGTGGCGTTGGGCCAGATACGGCCGGCGAGCGAGCGCTTCACAGCGCGTCCTCCTCTTGGTCTTCGTGCCGGAGCGTCAGACGCAGGTAGTAGGCGGTCATGGCCAGCAGCACCACGATCGTGAGCAGGGAGATCGCGGCGCCCATGCCGAAGTGGAGATTGCCGACGCCCTCGGTGAAGGCGTAGATCGGCAGGGTTTCGGTGAGCCGGTCCGGGCCTCCTTCGTTGATCGCGAAGATCTGAGGGAACGCCTTGAAGACCCAGATGACTTCGAGGAAGGTCGTGGCGAGGAAGAAGGGCCTCAGGAAGGGGAAGGTCACGGAGGTGAAGACCCGCCAGGTGCCGGCGCCGTCCATCCGGGCCGCCTCGTAGAGCTCCCTGGGGATGGTCGTGGTGGCGGCGTAGAGGTTGAGTGCCACGAAGGGCAGGGAATGCCAGACGATCAGCACGGTGATGACGAAGAAGGTCGACAGCTGGGTGCCGACCCAGTCGTAGTTCGCCATGGAGTGCCAGCCGAGCCTGTCGAGCACCCAGTTGACGACGCCGTAGCGGGAGTCGAAGAGCCACTGGAAGACGGTGGTGGCGGCGATCACCGGCATCGCCCAGGCCAGCACCAGCGCGACGGAGAGCGTGAGCCGCATCTTCTTGCCGAGCCGGGCGAGCAGCAGTCCGATCAGCACACCGAGAACCATGATCAGGACGACATTGACGGCGGTGAAGACGATGGTGCGGAGGGTGACCCGCCAGAACTGCTCGCTGCCCAGGATCTCCTGGTAGTTACCGGTCCCGCGCCACTCGGTGAGGTGCTGGATCAGCTCCTTCATATTGAGGTTCTGGAAGGAGAGCAGGAGGTTGCGGACCATCGGCCAGCCCAGGAAGACCGCGGTCGCGAGCAGGGCGGGGAGCAGCAGCAGATACGGGGTGGCCCGCCGTCTTCTGCGGTCACGGCCGCCGGGGGGCGTGCCGGACCTGCCGGGCGTGCCCGATGTGCCGGTCCGCGCCGCGGCCTGGTCCATCGCGGCCGCCGCGCCGTCGAGCTGCACTGCCATGGGCCTCTGCTCCCCCTCGTTCCTGCCGGATACGCCGGTCCCTGCCGGATGCGTCGCGCCGTACGCGTACGGGACCGGGGGCGGCCGGTCCCGTACGCGGCTGGTGGTCGCCCGGTGCCGTTATTCCTTGGCGAGCCGCGCGTTGATTTCGGATTCGATGTCCTTGGCGGCGTCGGCCGGGGACTTACCGTTCAGCACGGCCGTCATATAGCTCTTGATCGGGTTGGGTATGTTCTCCACCGCGGCCCACTGGGGAATGAGAGGCGTCGTGCCGCCGGACCTTTCCGCGGCGGGTGCGGCGGCCGCCGCGGCGGGATTCTCCTTGGCGGCGTCGGCCAGGTCGGGGGACTTCGGCGTCCAGCCGGATTCCTTGACCATCTGGCCGTCATTCTGCTTCGAAAGGGCAATCTTCAGGAATTCTTTGGCGAGTTCCTGGTTCCTGCCCATTCCGGCGACGGCAAAGTTGGAGCCGCCGAGGAAGACACCCTCGGGCTTTGCGGCGGTCTCACCGGGGATGGTGAAGAAGCCGATGTCGTTCTTGATTTTCGGGTTGGCCTTGACGGCGGTGGCGGCCTCGTACCCCATGGCGATGACGGCGCCGGTCTTCCCCTTGGCGAATACCTCGCCCTGCTGCGGCGTCGCCTCGTCCTTGTTCTTCGGGGCGGTACTGAAGGCCTGGTAGGACCTGTAGATTTCCATGGCCTTGGCGACCTTGGGGTCACCGAGGTTGGAGACCCACTTGCCGCCCCGCTTCTTCACCAGGTCGGCGCCGGTGCCGATGGTCAGGCCGTCGAGGAAGTACCAGTTCTGGCCGGGGAGATAGAGCGGCTCGGCGTCGGTCTTCTTCTTGATGGCCGCAAAGGCCTTGAAGAGTTCACTGCGGGTCCTGGGAGTGCCCTTGAGTCCCGCTTCGGCCCAGATCTTCTTGTTGTACATCACGACGCGGTTTCCGGCGAACCACGGCAGCGCGTACTGTTTTCCGTCCACCACTGCCGCCTTGTTGAAGGCATCGTTCCAGTCGGCGCCGATGTCCTTCTTCAGGTCACCGAGGTCGGCCAGGGCGCCCGCCTTGGCGTAGGCGGCGGTCTGCGTATTGCCGATTTCGACGACGTCCGGCGGGGTGTCCTCGGACAGTGCGGTGCTCAGCTTCTGCTGAATTCCGTTCCACTGCTGGACCTTGAACTCGACGGTGGCGCCGGTCTTCTTCTTGAATTGCGCGGAGACCTGTCGGGTCCACTGCGCCGGATTGGACCCGCTCATCACCCATACGGTGAGCTTTTGGCCCTTGAAACCATCTGCGCCCGCCTTGTCGCCGCTTGACCCACAGGCAGCGACACTCACCAGCATTCCCGCGACCGCCGTCGCCGCTATGAGCCCACGCTTCATTGCGCTCTCCCCTAAAGGCCGGGTGTGGTCTTTAATGGTTTAGACCAGCGCCCGCAGCTTGGCCTAGACCTTTTGGGGTGTCAAGGGTGTATAAGAGTCGCTGTCAGGTCCGTTACCGGACCGACATCTGGCGGGCCGGGACCTGCGAGGGAGCACGGGAAGTCCACTCGTGCCACGATGTGAGCCGCTACGTACGGAGGAGCCGGTGACGGCAGCACGACAGGAGTCGGAGAGGCGGGTCATGGAGACCGACGGGGGCAGCGGCGAGAGCGGCGGCGGCGCACGGACCGCGCGGGTGCCCAAGTACTACCGCCTCAAGCGGCACTTGCTGGAGATCACCGAGACGCTGCCGCCCGGCACCCCGGTACCGCCCGAGCGCACCCTGGCCGCGGAGTTCGACACCTCCCGTACGACGGTCCGTCAGGCCCTCCAGGAGCTCGTCGTCGAGGGCCGCCTGGAGCGCATCCAGGGCAAGGGCACCTTCGTGGCCAAGCCCAAGGTCTCCCAGGCGCTGCAACTGACCTCCTACACCGAGGACATGCGCGCCCAGGGGCTGGAGCCGACTTCTCAGCTGCTGGACATCGGCTATGTCACCGCCGACGACCGCCTCGCCGGGCTGCTGGACATCACCACCGGCGGCCGGGTGCTGCGCATCGAGCGGCTGCGGCTGGCCAGCGGCGAGCCGATGGCCATCGAGATCACCCATCTCTCGGCCAAGCGGTTCCCCGCCCTCCGCCGCAACCTCGTCAAATACACCTCGCTCTACACCGCGCTGGCCGAGGTCTACGACGTCCGCCTGGCGGAGGCCGAGGAGACCATCGAGACCTCGCTGGCCACCCCGCGCGAGGCCGGCCTGCTGGGCACGGACGTCGGCCTGCCGATGCTGATGCTCTCGCGGCACTCCCTCGACGCCCAGGGTCAGCCGGTGGAATGGGTGCGCTCGGTCTACCGCGGCGACCGCTACAAATTCGTCGCCCGGCTCCGCCGCCCCGCGGACTGAGGTCCCGAAGGCGCCACCGTCCCCGTTTGCCCTGGTCCGTAACTCACGTATGCCATACCGATATACGGACACCTAGTGACGCGTCCCACGCCCCTGGCTTAGATTTCCAGCCGGTTACCCAGGAGAAAATGCCACGGACGGAGCCCCTCCATGTCAGAGCCAGAGCCGGCTGCCACAGCCCCGGAGCGCAGACGGATCGTCACGCCCACCCGCGTGGTGGCCGGGGTGTGTCTGATCGCGCCGTTCGTGGCGATGCTGTGGGTGAGTTCGTACGCCAGGATCGAGCCGACGCTCATCGGGATCCCGTTCTTTTACTGGTACCAGATGCTGTGGGTGCTGATCTCCACCGCGATGACCATGACCGCGTACAAGCTGGTGCAGCGTGAGCAGCGCGCCCGCAAGGGGGGTGTGGCCAAGTGAGCGCCGCCATCTCCTCCGTCGGCCTCGCGGCCGCCCCGGCGCACGGCGTCAACGGCGTCGCGCTGGCCGTCTTCGTCTTCTTCTTCGTCGCCGTGACGGTCATGGGCTTCTTTGCCGCCCGCTGGCGCAAGGCCGAACAGTCCGCCAGCCTCGACGAATGGGGCCTGGGCGGGCGCAGCTTCGGCACCTGGGTCACCTGGTTCCTGCTCGGCGGTGACCTCTACACCGCCTACACCTTCGTGGCCGTCCCGGCGGCGATCTACTCGGCGGGCGCCGCCGGCTTCTTCGCCGTCCCCTACACGATCCTCGTCTACCCGCTGATCTTCACCTTCCTCCCGCGGCTCTGGTCGGTCTCGCACAAGCACGGGTACGTCACCACCTCCGACTTCGTGCGCGGCCGCTTCGGCTCCAAGGGGCTGTCGCTGGCGGTGGCGCTCACCGGCATCCTCGCCACGATGCCGTACATCGCGCTCCAGCTGGTCGGCATTCAGGCCGTCCTGGACGTGATGGGTGTCGGCGGCGGCGAGAACACCAACTGGTTCGTCAAGGACCTGCCGCTGCTGATCGCCTTCGCGGTGCTGGCCGCGTACACCTACTCCTCCGGTCTGCGGGCGCCCGCCCTGATCGCGTTCGTCAAGGACGGCCTGATCTACCTGGTCATCGTCGTGGCGATCATCTACATCCCCATCAAGCTGGGCGGTTTCGACCACATCTTCAACGCGGCGGGCAAGGCGTTCGCCGAGCCCGGCGCCGTCCCTGGCAAACCGCGCGGCGAGCTGACGAGCGGGCCCAACGCCCAGTGGGCGTACGCCACCCTGGCGCTGGGCTCCGCGCTGGCGCTGTTCATGTACCCGCACTCGATCACCGCGACGCTGTCCTCGCGCAGCCGCAATGTGATCCGCCGCAACACCACGATCCTGCCGCTGTACTCCCTGATGCTGGGCTTCCTGGCGCTGCTCGGCTTCATGGCGATCAAGGCCGGTACGGACATCCAGGGCAACCCCCAGCTGGCGATTCCGCAGCTGTTCGAGGACATGTTCCCGAGCTGGTTCTCCGGCGTCGCCTTCGCCGCGATCGGCATCGGTGCGCTCGTACCGGCGGCCATCATGTCGATCGCCGCGGCCAACCTCTTCACCCGCAACGTCTACAAGGACTTCCTGAAGCCGGACGCGACCGCGGAGCAGGAACACAAGGTCGCCAAGCTGGTGTCGCTGCTGGTGAAGGTGGGCGCACTGGTCTTCGTCCTCACCATGGACAAGACCGTCGCCATCAACTTCCAGCTGCTGGGCGGCATCTGGATCCTGCAGACCATGCCCTCCCTGGTCGGCGGCCTGTTCACCCGCTGGTTCCACCGCTGGGCGCTGCTGGCCGGCTGGGCGGTCGGCATGCTCTACGGCACGCTCGCGGCGTACGGGGTGGCCAGCCCCACCCAGAAGCACTTCGGCGGCTCGTCCGCCGAGATCCCGGGCATCGGTGAGATCGGCTACATCGGCCTGACCGCGTTCGTACTGAACGTCGTGGTCACGGTCGTGCTGACCTTCGCCCTGAAGGCCGCCAAGGCGCCGGAGGGCATCGACGAGACCAGCGCCTCCGACTACACGGCGGATGCCGGTGACGAGGGTGTCACGGCCGATCTGCCGGCAGCTGCGGCGGGGGCGCCGGCGGGGCATTGAGGCTGCGGGCGGCCTACGGCTACGGGCCGTCGCATCCCTTTTGGGGGTGCGACGGCCCGTTTGCTTGCTGCGGCGTGGCTCGTTTAGTTCACCCAGTCCTTGAGGGCCTCGGTTTCGAGGGTGATGTCCACGGGATCCGGCAAATGGAGCGTCTTGCCGAACGGCACGGTATGGACGTTCTCGTAACGGGCACCGTCGGGCTCGCTGTAGACGGAGACCTGGCAGGCTTGCCGGTCGATCAGCAGATAGAGCGGAATACCGGTCTCCGCGTACGCACGGGGCTTCTCCACCCTGTCGCGCCGTTCGGTGTCGGAGTCGTGTGAGGTCACCTCGACAGCCAGCAGCACCGGGTCGGGGTCTGCCCATTCGCCCTGGCCTCCGAAGGAGCCAGTGGGGGCGAGCGAGCCATCCGGGCGGGCGCGGCCCTTGCGGTATGGCTCCACCTTGAGCCCCTGGTCGTAGAGCCACAGTTCGGGGCGCGACTGCATGCAGACACGCATCAGCCACTCAATGATCAGCCCGTGGTCCCCGTCCGGCATGGGCTTGCTCCTGACCTTCCCGTCGATAAATTCCAACCGCGCGCCTTCCTCCAAGCGGCTGAGTATCCGGGCGGCCTCTTCGAAGTGCTCGGTGTCCATGATGTGCGGCCGGTCAGCGAGCGCGCTCATGCCTTCTCCTTCGTCGATCGGGCGGAGCGGGGAACGTAAACCGACGATAGCCGAGGCCACTGACAGCCACCGCTCGATCACTCGGAGATCACTCTCGCACCTGCCCGATTGTCAGACCCGCCCGGCACACTGCACTGCATGGACATCACGATCAGGCCCGCGCGCCCGGCCGAGTTCGCCGCAATAGGGGACCTCCTGGTGGAGGTCTATCTCGCCGATGGGCTGCTGACGTTCGGGGAGAGCGATCCGTACATCGCCGAGCTGCGGAAGGTCGCGCACCGGGCGGAGCACGCCGAGGTACTGGTGGCGGTGGAGGGGACGGGCGGGGCGGTGCTGGGGGCCGTGACATTCGCCGCGTACGGGAGTCCGTATGCGGAGCTGGCGGGGCCCGGGGAGGGGGAGTTCCGGATGCTGGCGGTGCGGGCCGAGGGGCGCGGACAAGGTATCGGGGAGGCGTTGGTGACGGCCTGTACGGAGCGCGCCCGCGGGCTGGGGCTGCGGGCGGTGGTGCTCTCCAGTCAGCAGCATCTGCTGCCCGCCCAGCGGCTCTACCGCCGTCTGGGATTCACGCGCGCCGAGGAGCGGGACTGGCAGCCGATACCGGATGTCACGCTGTGGGCCTTCACCCGCGAGCCGGCCTGAGCAACGATTCCGGGCCCCGCCACGGCCGATGGCCGTTCGCACACCTGTGGGAGTGGTATGGGGAAGGTATGAGGCAGCGACACAAGATGTGGGGGTGCGTGCGGGGAGCAACACAAGATGTATGCTCGTGCTCGCTGTCGCCGCAGGGGAATCCGGTGGGAATCCGGAACTGTCCCGCAACGGTGTGAGAGCGCGTCCCCATGGCCCTACGGCCATCTCGCGCGCCCGTGAAGTCCGAGGACCTGCCGACGGTACGCCCGCACCGCCATCGGTGCGGACGTCGATACGTCCGGGCCCCGAGGGTTGGGCCGGTGGACGCCGCGCGGTGTGCCCGCGCGCCCCTGACCGTCACGGGGTGCCGCACGCCCGCGAGCGCCCGTCGCGCCTCTCCCTCCCGGTCCCCGCCGAGTGAGGGAGAGCATCACGTGACCATCGCGCCAACGGAGCCCGCGTCAGACGCCGAGGTCGTGCAGCCTGCGGTGGCCACGCCTGACACCTCCGCCGGGCGGGGCCAGGACAGGCCCGGCGTCGCGCTGCTGCGCACGCTGACCGAGCTGACCGCGGACCTGACCGCGACCGACCCCGGCAAGGTGGCCGCCGCCGCGCTGCGCGGCCGCCACCCGGGTTCGGACGAGGCCGAGTTGCGCGCCCTGGCCATCGACGCCGCGGCCGGTCTGATCGGTGACGAGCCGCAGTACTCCCGGCTCGCCGCGCGCCTGCTCACCCTCGCCATCGCGGAGGAGGCGGCCGGACAGGGGGCGGTCGCCTTCTCCGCCTCCGTCGAGGCCGGCCACCGCGAGGGCCTGATCGCCGACCGCACCGCGGAGTTCGTACGGACCCATGCGGAGCAGCTGGACGCTCTCGTCGAGAACTCCCTCCGCGACGGCGCCGACGACCGCTTCGGGTACTTCGGGCTGCGTACCCTGCACTCCCGCTACCTGTTGCGGCACCCCACCACCCGTCAGGTCATCGAGACGCCCCAGCACTTCCTGCTCCGGGTGGCCTGCGGCCTCGCCGAGGACGACTCCACGCGGGCGCTGGCGGATGTCGCGGAGCTGTACCGCCTGACCAGCACGCTGTCCTACCTGCCGTCCTCCCCCACCCTCTTCAACTCCGGCACCCGGCACCCGCAGATGTCCTCGTGCTATCTGCTGGACTCGCCGCTGGACGAGCTGGACTCGATCTACGACCGCTACCACCAGGTGGCGCGGCTGTCCAAGCACGCCGGCGGCATCGGTCTCTCCTACTCCCGGATCCGCGCACGGGGGTCGCTGATCCGGGGCACCAACGGTCACTCCAACGGCATCGTGCCGTTCCTGCGCACGCTGGACGCCTCGGTCGCGGCGGTCAACCAGGGCGGCCGGCGCAAGGGCGCGGCCTGTGTCTATCTGGAGACCTGGCACGCCGACATCGAGGAGTTCCTGGAGCTGCGTGACAACACCGGTGAGGAGGCCCGCCGTACGCACAACCTGAACATCGCGCACTGGATCCCGGACGAGTTCATGCGCCGCGTGGAGGCGGACGCCGACTGGTCGCTGTTCTCGCCGTCGGACGTCCCGGAGCTGGTGGACCTGTGGGGCGAGGAGTTCGACGCCGCGTACCGCAAGGCCGAGGCCGACGGCCGGGCGCTCAAGCAGATCCCGGCCCGGCTGCTGTACTCGCGGATGATGCGCACCCTGGCGCAGACCGGCAACGGCTGGATGACGTTCAAGGACGCCGCCAACCGCACCGCCAACCAGACCGCCGAGCCCGGCAAGGTCGTGCACTCCTCCAACCTGTGCACGGAGATCCTGGAGGTGACGGACGACGGGGAGACCGCGGTCTGCAACCTGGGGTCGGTGAACCTGGCGGCGCACCTGGGTGAGAACGGTGAGATGGACTGGGAGCGGCTGGACGCGACCGTCCGCACCGCCGTCACCTTCCTCGACCGCGTCGTGGACATCAACTTCTACCCGACCGAGCAGGCCGGGACGTCCAACGCCCGCTGGCGCCCGGTCGGTCTGGGCCTGATGGGCCTGCAGGACGTCTTCTTCCGGCTGCGGCTGCCCTTCGACTCGCCCGAGGCGACGGAGCTGTCCACCCGTATCTCCGAGCGGATCATGCTCGCCGCGTACGAGGCGTCCGCCGACCTCGCCGAGCGGCAGGGCCCGCACCCGGCCTGGTCCGCGACCCGCACCGCCCGCGGGGTGCTGCACCCGGACCACTACCCGGACGCCGAGCCCCGCTGGGCCGACCGCTGGGCCGCGCTGCGCGCCCGTATCGCGAAGACCGGGATGCGCAACTCCCTCCTCCTGGCCATCGCGCCGACCGCCACCATCGCCTCCATCGCGGGCGTGTACGAGTGCATCGAGCCGCAGGTCTCCAACCTCTTCAAGCGCGAGACCCTGTCGGGTGAGTTCCTGCAGGTCAACGCGTATCTGATCGAGGAGCTCAAGGCGCTGGGCCTGTGGGACGCGCGCACCCGTGACGCGCTGCGCGAGGCCAACGGCTCCGTGCAGGACGTCAATTGGATCCCCGAGGAGATCCGGGCGCTGTACCGCACGGCCTGGGAGATCCCGCAGCGCGCGCTGATCGACATGGCCGCGGCCCGTACGCCGTACCTCGACCAGAGCCAGTCGCTGAACCTCTTCATGGCGTCGCCGACCATCGGCAAGCTCAGCTCGATGTACGCCTACGCCTGGAAGCGCGGCATCAAGACGACGTACTACCTGCGGTCGCGGCCGGCGACCCGGATCGCCCAGTCCGCGCGCGCCGCATCCATCCCCGCCCAGCTGCCGGTGGCCGACCCCGAGGCGGTCGCCTGCTCCCTGGAAAACCCCGAGTCCTGCGAGGCCTGCCAGTAATGACCACCGAGACCCCCAACGCCTCCGCCGCGCACACCGCCACCACCGGCAAGAAGAACCTCCTCGACCCGGGCTTCGAGCTGACGCTGCGTCCCATGCGGTACCCGGACTTCTACGACCGCTACCGCGACGCGATCAAGAACACCTGGACCGTGGAGGAGGTCGACCTCCACTCCGACGTCGCCGACCTCGCCAAGCTCTCGCCGGGCGAGCAGCACATGATCGGCCGGCTGGTCGCGTTCTTCGCGACCGGTGACTCGATCGTCTCCAACAACCTCGTGCTGACCCTCTACAAGCACATCAACTCCCCCGAGGCGCGGCTGTATCTGAGCCGTCAGCTCTTCGAGGAGGCCGTGCACGTCCAGTTCTATCTGACGCTGCTGGACACCTATCTCCCCGACCCGGACGACCGCGCCGCCGCCTTCACGGCCGTGGAGAGCATCCCGTCCATCCGGGAGAAGGCCGAATTCTGCTTCAAGTGGATGGACTCGGTCGAGAGCATCGACCGCCTGGAGTCCAGGGCCGACCGCCGCCGCTTCCTGCTGAACCTGATCTGCTTCGCGGCCTGCATCGAGGGGCTGTTCTTCTACGGCGCGTTCGCCTACGTCTACTGGTTCCGCTCGCGCGGTCTGCTGCACGGGCTCGCCACCGGCACCAACTGGGTCTTCCGCGACGAGTCCATGCACATGGAATTCGCGTTCTCGGTGGTGGACACGGTCCGCGAGGAGGAGCCCGGCCTCTTCGACGACAAGCTGGAGCAGCAGGTCACCGAGATGCTCCAGGAGGCCGTCGAGGCGGAGCTGCAGTTCGGCCGCGACCTGTGCGGCGAGGGTCTGCCGGGCATGAACACCGAGTCGATGCGCGAGTACCTCCAGTGCGTCGCCGACCAGCGCCTGCAGCGCCTCGGCTTCGCGCCCGTCTACGGCTCGGAGAACCCGTTCTCCTTCATGGAGCTGCAGAACGTCCAGGAGCTGACCAACTTCTTCGAGCGCCGGGCCTCGGCCTACCAGGTCGCCGTGGAGGGCTCGGTCTCCTTCGACGACGACTTCTAGCAGATCCGGCCACCGGCCGCCCGCCGATTATGAGCATTCGGTTAGCGGGCGGCCGGAACGGCAACCGGCGCGGCTTCCGTACTATCTACGGAAGTATGAAGGGGAACAGGGGGCGTCGCCGACCGCGTCGCCGGATCGTCGACCATCTGCGGCAGGGCCGAGCGGGGCTGCGCCGTCGGCTGCCGTCGTGGAAGCCGCGTCGCCGGATCATCGACTATCCGCGACAGGGGCGAGAGGGTCTGCGCCGCTGGCTGCCGTCATGGAAGCTGCTGCTCGGCACGTTCGGGGCCGGCATCGCGGGCCTGGCGGCGCTGTTCGCCCTCGTCTACCTCACCGTCGACATCCCCAACGAGAACGAACTGGCCGCCCAGGAAGCCTCCCTCTACTACTGGGCGGACGGCAGCCAGATGGTCAGCGTCGGCGCCGTCAACCGGCAGAACGTCAGCCTGGACAAGGTGCCGGATTCCGTCGAGAACGCCGTGATCGCGGCCGAGAACGCCACCTTCTACAGCGATTCCGGTGTCTCCCTCAAGGGAATCGGCCGGGCGCTGGTGAACATGGTCTCCGGCGGGGAGACCCAGGGCGGCTCCACCATCACCCAGCAGTATGTGAAGAACACCTATCTTTCGCAGGACCAGACGGTCACGCGTAAGGCGAGGGAATTCATCATCTCGCTGAAGGTGAACAACGAGAAGTCCAAGCGGGATATTCTGCGCGGATATCTCAACACCAGCTGGTTCGGCCGGAGTTCGAACGGCATCCAGGCAGCCGCGCACGCCTATTACGGCATCGACGCCGAACGGCTGAACCCGAGCCAGGGAGCGCTGCTGGCCGCCCTGCTCAAGGGTGCGGAGCAGTACGACCCGACGCTGAGCAAGGCCAATCACCAGCGGGCCGTGGAGCGCTGGCGGTGGATTCTCGACCGGGAGGTCGCCACCGGCAAGATGAGCAGGGAACAGCGGGCCAGGTACACGAAGTTCCCGGAGCCGCGCGCACTGGCGAAGCCCACCAGCCAGGCCGGCCAGACCGGGTATCTCGTCGATGTCGCCAACAAGTTCATCAAGAGCAGCACCGGGCTGACCGACAAGGATCTGGCGCGCGGCAGCTATCGCATTCACACCACCTTCGACAAAACGCTCACCCAGCGTCTGGAAAAGGCGGTCACCAGCGTCCGCAAGAAGACCATCGATGCGAAGAAGCGCACGACCGACACATTCGTGGAATTCGGTGCGGCCTCGGTGCGTCCGAAGGACGGGGCGATCGTCGCGCTGTACGGCGGCGCGGATGCGACCAAGCACTTCAGCAACAACGCCGACACCTCCGCCGTTCCGGCCGGATCGGCATTCAAACCGTTTGTGCTGGCGGCGGCCCTGCAGCAGGAGACCGAGGCATGGGGCGCCGAGGCGCGCCCCGGGGACTGGGACCGCAGCGTGGGGGATCTGCGCGGGGCCCTGATGTCGGCGCAGAACCCGCCGTTCGTGCAGGCCGGGGAGCGCCTCGGGCTGGAGCGGATCCGGGATCTCGTGGTGGCCGCGGGGCTGCGCGAGGAGAGCCTGGCGCAGCTGGAGCCGACGTTCCCGCTCGGCACCTCCGCCCCCAGCGCGATCCGGATGGCGAGCGCCTACACCACCTTCGGCAACGGCGGGCTGCACGCCGAGCCGTACGCGGTGTCCAGGATGACCCTCGACGGCAAGCCGCTCGACGGCTTCGACCGCCCGGATCCGGAGCAGGTCGTGACGCCCGAGGTGGCCCAGCAGATGACCGGGATCCTGGAGGGGCTGGGCTGGCGCACGCTGGGCACCCCGGACGGCAGGGCCGCCTACCGGCCGGTCGCGGCGGGCGTCAGCGAGCCCGGTGACCGGATGAAGTCGGCGTGGTTCATCGGCAGCCCGTCGGCCATGTCCTTGGCGCCCGAGCGCGGGCCGGTGACCAGCGACTCCCCCAAGGGGCAGGCCCTCAAGGAAGGCAATGAGCCGACGACCGCGATCACCATGTTCCGCAACAAGCCGGGCGCGCCGGAGCTGCTGCCGATGAACGGCGTGGGCGGCCCGGACTCGGGGCTGGGCACGACCATCCCGCCACAGATCTGGGCCGCCGGCCAGGAAGCGTCGTAGGGCTCCAGGGCGCTCGCCTCGGCCGTCGGCGCCCCGGTCGTCGGCTTCCTCGGCCGCCGGCGCTCAGTCGTTGGCGACGACGGGGTAGCGCGGCTCCTTCTCGGCCATCTGCTTCAGCGCGTCCTTGCGGGCCCGCTTGGAGAGCCGGTCGATGTAGAGGTAGCCGTAGAGGTGGTCGGTCTCGTGCTGCAGGCAGCGCGCGAAGTAACCGGTGCCCTCGATGGCGACCGGCTCGCCCTTGGCGTTCCGGCCGCGGACGACCGCGTAGTCGGGGCGGGCCAGCTCGGCGTAGGCACCGGGCACCGACAGGCAGCCCTCGTTGGAGTCGTCCAGCGACCGGCGCCCGGCCGGCAGCTCGTCCAGGACGGGGTTGCAGACCGCGCCGACGTGCCGTACGCCCTCGTCGTCCAGGCAGTCGTAGACGAAGACCTTCAGGTCCACGCCGATCTGGTTCGCGGCCAGGCCCACGCCCTCGGCGGTGCGCTGGCTGGTGAACATGTCGTCGATGAGCTGCGCGAGCTCGTCGTCGAACGCGGTGACGTCCTGGCACTCCTTGTGGAGCACCGGGTTGCCGACGACCGTGATCGGCCGCGAGGTGCCGCGCTCACGGTGGGCGGCCTCCCGCTCGGCCGCCTCCGTCACATCGTCGATGAACGTCTCGTCCACCTGCTGCTCACCGTCTTGATCAAACACAGGCTGCTGCGCCATGTCCGCCGTACGCCTTCCTGAAAACCCTGAAAAAACCCTGATTAGTCGCCGTACAGACTACGGGGACGCGGGCCGCCGCTCAGCAGACCTCTTCAAGATCGCGCCACTCCCGGGTGTCCGGGCTGTCCGCGACCCAGCCGTCGAGCAGGCCGCGCACCAGGGCGGCGGGCGCCGCGATACCGCATTCGCGCTCGGGGACCCACAGGGAGCCCGAGCCCGCGGTGCGGTGGCCGAGCGGGCCGGGGTGGCCCGGTTCGCTGTGGTCGTGCGGGTCCAGATGCTCGCCGTCGCCCTCGTCGCTGGGCATGCGGCTCTCCGAGCACGTACGGCACAGCAGGCGTACGGAGGACGACCAGTCCTCGGCGGCGAAGCCCGCGTCGGCCGCCAGCCGCTCCAGGGCGTCCCGGTCGGCCTCGGTGGCGGCCTCCAGGAGGACCACCCAGGTGGGTACCGGGGAGGGCGCCCACAGCTCGATCTCGTCGAAGACCGGGTACGCGGGGCCGGCGGCGGTGGTGCGCTCGCCGTGCGGGACGCCGTCGTGCAGCACGACCTCGCCCCAGCGGCGCCCGGAGGACGGCAGCGGGATGGAGAGCACCTCGATCCGGGCCGGGTCCAGGCGGCGGCCCCAGACCACCTCGGCCTCCCCCTCCGGGGAGAGCCGGACCGCGGCGCTGCCCAGGGCCATCCCCACCGGCTCCCCGGACGGCGAGCCCTCGCCGGGGACCCTGAGGCCGTACGCCTGCCAGGCGCGGCGGGCCAGCGGCCAGTCCTGCAGGGCGGTGGCGGCGATACCGACGTTCCACCAGTCGGGCGCCCCGGTCTCGCGGTCCAGGAGGGCCACCGCGCGCAGGCCGGCGGCCCGCGCCTGCTCCCAGTCGTGCCGGAACTTGTGCAGCAGGGCGAGGTTGAACCAGGATTCCGACAGCCACGGCTCCATGTCCGCGGCACGGGTCAGCAGCGCCCCCGCGTCCTCGTAACGGCCGTCGCCGATCAGCGTGAAAGCGCGGTCGGTCGCCTGCCGCCACGAGGCGGAGGGCCGGTGCCGTACCTTGCCGAAGATCCTCACGATTCCCGCCTGCTGGTTGCTCTCGATGCCGCTGCCGGTGGCGTCCCGGGCGGCGCCCGGGGCCCTGGTGGGGGCCCACTCGACAACCTGCCACAGATTGCCGTCGGACTCAGCCTGATTGCTGTGCCCCCCTGCGGCTCCTTGCCCTGCGCCGCCCCCCTGAATCCCCTTGCGGGGGGCTTCCTTCGCATCCAACCATGCCCATCTCACAGGCCGCTCATTACCCATGGGTTCCACGAGGCGGGACGGGCCCTGCCCGGCCCGTTCCTCACCGCACGTGTCCCCTTCACCACCTCCCCGTCACGTCCCGCCGGCCGGCCGCCGCCAGCACCCGGGCCAGCGCCTCGACAACCCGTGGCTCATGGTCGTGCGCGGTGGACAACCGCAGTCGCTCCAGGGCGCGCAGCGGTCCGCCGGGGCGGGCGGCCCCCCGCGCCAGGTCGTCGTAGGCGTTGACCGTACGGACGATACGGGCGGTGACCGGCTGGTCGCGGAACGGATCCGCCTGCCGTTCGACGATCACCGCGACCTGCGCCGGGACGCCGGTCTGCCGGACAACGGCACCGCCCAGCAGCGCGATCCGGCGCTGTTCGTCGGGCGGCAGCGGTGCGGTCGCGCCGGCCGGGACCGGGTCCAGGAGCGAGAGCTGGCCGATGTCGTGCATCAGCGCGGCGTATTCGAGGAGGTCCAGGTCCGGTTCGTTCAGGCCCAGTTCGCGGCCCACCGCGCGGCTGAGCGCGGCCACCCGGCGGGCGTGGCCGGGCGCCGTGCAGCCGGCGATCTCGGTGGCGCGGGCCAGCGAGGCGATGGTCTGGCGGTAGGTGGCCCGTACGGCGGCGAAGCGGCGGAGGGCGGACTGGGTCAGCAGCAGCGGCAGAGCGCAGACCGGCAGCGCCCAGACCCCGGCCACGGCGGTGGCGAGCGAGATGACCACCCCGGTGGCGCAGATCGCCGTGCCGATGCCGAGCAGCGCCCGCAACTCGTCGCGCAGCAACGGGCCGTACGGCCAGCCGGTGCGGGCGTGGGCGAGGGCTGCGGCCAGCACCGCGTCGCACAGTGCGGTGAGCGCGAGCAGCCCGACCAGGAGGAGGGGGTAGAGCCGGCCGTCGGCTCCCCACTGCGTCAACGTGCCGGTGTTGTAGAGGGGTTGGAAGCAGGTGGCGGCGAAGCCCGCGGTCAGTACGCGGCGGGCCAGATGGTCGCGCGCGTGGCCCCGGCCGAGCGCGAGATGCGGGACGAGTCCCACCAGTACGGCCGCCAGCACGACCGAGACGGTCTGCGCCACGCCGTGCGTCGTCGGCCGGCCGCCGGCCTCGCCCAGCAGCGCGTACGCGAGCGCGCCGGCCGCGCCGAGGGGTGCGCTCTCCCGCTCGCCGGGCCCGGTGGTGCGCGTGTGCCCGCGGCGCAGCAGCTCGCCGGCCGCGATCAGCACGCCGAAGGCCAGCGCCGTTCCGGGCTGCGCCAGGCCGTCCCACAGGGTCCGGCCGAGGCTCCAGGCGGCGAGGGCCGCGGCGGCGGCATGGACGGCGACGACGAAGGGGGCGCTGCCCCAGCTGCCGCCGGCGGGACCCCCGCCCCTGCCCTTGAGGCCATGGGGGAGGCTCATGGCGCACCGTCCCGGCCGGGGTGCCGGGCCGTGGGCATCGCCGCCGGGCCCGCCTCCGGTACGTCCGCCCGTGGCCAGGGGGGCCGGGTTGTTGGAGGGACGTTTCCTCTACGGAGCTGCGCGAGGTCTCCACGGGGCTGCGCGGGGTCCGCGGCCGCCACCGCCACCCGGCCCGGATCCGCGTCCGCCGCCGTCACCAGGCCGGGGTGCCAGCCGTACCGCTCCAGCGCCGCGGCCAGCGCCGCCACCATCCGCGGATCGAACTGCGTCCCGGCGCACTTGCGCAGCTCCGCGACCGCGGCCGGGACCGGGCGGGCGCGGCGGTAGGAGCGGGTGGAGGTCATCGCGTCGAAGGCATCGGCGACGGCCACCACCCGCGCGAACTCCGGGATCTGCGGCCCCGACAGGCCGTACGGATAGCCGCGGCCGTCCAGCCGTTCGTGGTGGTGCAGGATCGCCGCCCGCGCCTCGCCGAGGAAGCCGATGCCGCGGACGATCTCGTGGCCGTACTCGGGGTGCAGCTCGATGATCCCGCGCTCGGCCGGGGTCAGCGGCCCGTCCTTGCGTAACAGCCGGGTGGGGACGCCGAGTTTGCCGACGTCGTGCAGGATCCCGGCGAACCGGAGCACCTCCGTGCGGTCCTCCGCCATGCCCAGCTCGCGGGCGATCATCACCGAGGCGCGGCCGACCCGCTCGCTGTGCCCGCGGGTGTAGCGGTCCTTGATGTCCACGGCCTGCACCAGGGCGCGGATGGTGGCCTGGTGGGCGGCGCGTTCGCGGTGGTACTGGGCGAAGACCCAGCACGAGAGGTACATCGGCAGCAGGACGAGCAGCGCCGCCGGCGGCCCGTACGCGCTGCGCCAGAGCACCGCCATCAGCAGTCCGGCGAGCCCGTGCACCAGATGCGGGCCCAGCGAGCGGGTCAGCAGGCCGCGCCAGGCGGTGCGCGCCGGGTGGCGCTCGGCGGCGATCAGGATGCCGCCGCCCAGCGCGGCGAGCGCCACGCAGAAGGTGAGGGCGGCGGCCGCGGCCGGGAGCAGCACCAGGGGGAACTGCGGTGCGGACAGCGGGTGGTGGCCGAGGGCGTCGGTGAGGACGCGGCCGGCCCAGGAGGCCGCGCAGCAGGCCAGGGCGAGTTCGGCGGCGTGCCAGATCCTGCGCGCGGCCGCCGAGCGGGCCTCGGCCGGAGCCAACAGCGCCCCGGGGACGGCGGCCAGCGCGGCCAGCGGCGGTGGCAGCAGCAGGGCCGCGGCGAGGAGTACGGGGCTGGCCCAGCCGGAGGGAAACGTGCCGGGCGTCAGAGGGCAGCGGCGCAGCTGTTCGCACAGCCCGTACAGGGTGGTCAGGGCCAGGGCGCCGGCCCAGGGGGCGGCGGCGCCGAGACGTAAGGCGGGGGCGGCGCACAGCGCCGCGGCCAGGACGGTGCAGCCGATATACCCTCGCGCGGCCGCCGGAAGTTCCCGCATCGCGCCCTCCTCACCCTTCCCCGTGGTGCCGCGCGCGCGGCACGCTTGGGTTCGGTGAGGATAGAGGGGCCGGGGCGCCGGATAGGGCGCATCAGCGGATCGGGCGGGAGGAATCGCCCCGCCCCTCACCCCTTGGGGTGATCTGCCGCGCAATCCCGCCCGCGCGGCGTCGGCACGTGCTGCGGCGGCTAGGCCCTGTCGGAGCCCGCGGCCTCTGCCGCCTGCTCGCGCTGTGCCTGTTCCTTCTGGGCCTGTTCCTTCTGGGCCTGCTCGTGCTTGGCCTGGTCGAGCACGCTGACCTCGGGCACGGTCTCCCCGGCCCGGATCAGATCGATCCGGCCCATGACCTTGGAGCGCAGGTCGGTGGGGACGTCGTCATGGCCGCAGCAGCGCTTGACGAGCTTCTTGACGGCCTGCTCCAGACCGTACTTCTCCAGGCACGGCGAGCATTCGTCCAGATGCACCTGGAAATCCGCGCACTCCCCGGCGGGCATCTCCCGGTCGAGATACTCATAGAGGTGATCGAGGACCTCTGAGCAGTCCTTCTCGTGCGGGTCTCCGCAGCTCATGATCCCGAGCCTTTCCGGTCGTGCGACTGAGACGTCCGCGCGGCCTGCGGGTCCGCAGCCGTCGCCCCCGCGGGGACCAGCCCGCGCTCACGGGCGTAATCCTCCAGCATGCCGCGCAGCTGGCGGCGGCCGCGGTGCAGACGGGACATCACCGTGCCGATGGGTGTCCCCATGATGTCCGCGATCTCCTTGTACGCAAAGCCCTCCACGTCCGCGAGATAGACCGCGATACGGAATTCCTCCGGAATCTCCTGGAGCGCGGCCTTCACATCGGAGTCGGGGAGATGGTCGAGCGCCTGGGACTCGGCGGACTGCAGCCCCGTCGACATGTGCGACTCCGCGCGCGCCAGCTGCCAGTCCTCGATCTCGTCGGCGGCGCTGCGCTGCGGCTCCCGCTGCTTCTTGCGGTAGGAGTTGATGAAGGTGTTGGTCAGGATGCGGTACATCCAGGCCTTGAGGTTGGTGCCCTCGCGGAACTGGTGGAAGGACGCGTACGCCTTCGCGTAGGTCTCCTGCACCAGGTCCTCCGCATCGGCGGGATTGCGCGTCATACGCAGCGCGGCGGAGTACATCTGGTCCAGGAAGACGAGCGCGTCCCGCTCGAAGCGCGCATTGCGCTCGAGGTCGCTCTCCCGCCGGCCGGCGGTCTTCTCCTCAGCCGCGCCGTCGGTCCCTGCGTCGGTACCGGTGACCGGACCCACCTCCTCCAACACCGTGACGGATCCGGATGCGGACCCCCGTGAATCGGAGAATAGACGACGATCCGGCGCCGCCGCCGCTCCAGCCAGGGCGGGCTGCGTCGCCTGCATCTGCGACCACGGCAGGTCAGCGGCCGGGCGGGCGGGGCAAGCGATTCCCATGCGACGGACTCCCGTTTCCTCGTGCTGCGCTCGACGTTCTTGATCCCTACGCCAGGCACAACAGCCACGGGCAGCCCCTCATTCCCCGGTCTCGGAGTTATTTCGCAGGGGCTGCTGCCGGTCGCCCACGAGGAGGTGGTGCCCCGCCCTCAGCCGAACATCCCGTCCAGCCATCCCGTCACCGCGTCCGTGATCACGGCCATCGACCCCGCCTCGTCGACCCCCGCCTTCTTCGGCACCGCGAAGCCGTGGTCCCCGTAGGCCACCTCGGTGATCTCCGTCCCCGGCGGGAACTCCGCGGGCCTGCCGAACGGGTCCCGGCCGCCCTGGACGACCAGCGTCGGCACCCCGGCGCCGGTCAGCTCGTCGGCGCGGGACTTCTCGGGCCGGCCCGGCGGGTGCAGCGGGAAGCTGAGGGCCAGGACGGCGTGCGCGCCCAGTTCACGGGCCGTACGGCAGGCCACCCGGGCACCGGCGCTGCGGCCGCCCGCCACCACCGGCAGCCCCGGCTTCTCCAGGGCGGGCCACAGGGCCGTCCACCCCGTGTCCAGGGTCCTGGGCGCGGGCGCCAGCTTCTTCCCGGCCACCCGCCACGGCTGCTCGACCAGCGCGACGGTGTAGCCGCGGGCGGGCAGCGCGGCGGCCAGGGCGCGCAGGTCGCGGGCCTCGATGCCGCCGCCCGCGCCATGGCTGACGGCCAGCACGGCCCGCGCCGGCGTCACCTCGCGGTACCAGGTGATGCGGGCGTCGCCCGCCGGGGTCGCGACCGTCTCGCTCTCGTTCGCCCTCGTACTCATGGCTCCATCCTGCCCCGGGCGCCCCGCCCCCTCAGAACGGCGCTCAGAACAGCGTGCCGGCCTCCGGGGCCTCGAGTTCCTTGAGCAGCTCGGGCCCGTTGTTACGGACGTTGCTGACCTCCGTCGGGACGGGATAGGCGCGCATCAGCCCGGCCGGCGGCGGCGCCAGCAGCGCGCGCAGGTCGTCGGGGTCCGTGCGGGCCGGGTCGAGCCAGGCGTCCCAGCGGTCCGGGGTCAGCACCAGCGGCATACGGGGGTGGATGCCGGCCAGCGACTGCGGGCCCTCGCCGCCTTCGGCGCCGGCCAGCGGCGTGGTCTCGGCCTCGGTGGTGAGGACCGTACAGGTCACCCACCAGGCCAGCGGGTGGTCCGGGGGCAGCGTCGCGTCCCGCCAGAACTCGTACAGCCCGGCCATCGCCATCACCGACCCGTCGGCGGGCGTCACGAAGTACGGCTGCTTACGGGGCCGCTTCTTCCTGCCCTGCTCCTCCAGCTGCCGCTCGGCCGGGGCGGTGACCCACTCGAAGTAGCCGTCGCCGGGGAGCAGGCACCGGCGGGCGCTGAAGGCCCGTTTGAAGGACGGCTTCTCGTGCACCGTCTCGGACCGCGCGTTGATCATCTTGGCGGCGGCGTCGGGTGACTTCGACCACGACGGGACCAGGCCCCACTTCAGCGCGCGCAGCTGACGCACCGGTCCGGGCGGGAAGGCGGCCGCCGCCTCGCCCTTGAGGGGACGCTCCAGCACCGCATGCACGGGGGCGGTCGGGGCGACGTTCCAACTGGGCGCCAGGGTCTCCTCCGGTTCCCACTGCTGGACACCGAAGGAACCCACCAGATCCTCGGGCTTGCGACTCGCTGCATACCTACCGCACATGCATGCCACACTGCCATGCCACACGAAGGGGAGACATGGATACCGATCACCTCACCGATATCTGGAGCCGTGTTGTCGGGACCCAGCCCGATCCCTCCCTCTGGCTGGTGATCGCCACCGGGGTGCTGGCGCTCGGCGCCGTCGTCCCGCACACCGCCTGGCGGCTGTCGCGGAATGCCGTCACGATCGCGCACGAGGGCGGGCACGGGCTGATCGCGCTGGTCATGGGCCGCCGCCTGCAGGGCATCCGGCTGCACTCGGACACCTCGGGGCTGACCGTCTCGCGCGGCAAGCCGACCGGCCTGGGCATGGTGCTGACCGCCGCGGCCGGCTACACCGCCCCGTCCCTGCTGGGCCTGGCGGGCGCCGCGCTGCTGGCCGCGGGGCACATCACGGCCCTGCTGTGGGGCACCACCGCGCTGCTGACCGCCATGCTGATCATGGTCCGGAACGCCTACGGCGTCCTCACCGTGGTGCTGGCCGGCGCCGCCTTCCTCCTCGTGTCCTGGCTGACGACGCCGGACGTCCAGGCGGCGTTCGCGTATGCGGCGGTGTGGTTCCTGCTGCTGGGCGGCGTACGGCCGCCGTTCGAGCTGATGGGGAAGCGGCGGCGGGGAGGCGCGGTGGACTCCGACCCGGACCAGCTGGCCCGGCTCACGCATGTCCCGGCGGCCGTCTGGCTGGGCCTTTTCCACGTGGTGACGCTGTGCTCCCTGATGGGCGGCGGGCGCTGGCTCCTCGGCATATGAATTCGCCGTATGCGCCCCTTTGGCGCCTGAGTGCACTACCAGCGCCATGTTTCATGGAAGTTGCGTAGGTATGCGCCACTTTTGATCAAGATCGGCACCCTTGCCCAGCCATTAAAGTAAGGGCATGACCGAGAGCCCCGCACTCCCCGCCCTGTGGCCCGCCCCCCTTGCCCCCGGGGCCGTCGATGCAACCGTCACCGTGCCCGGCTCGAAATCGGTCACCAACCGCGGCCTGGTTCTGGCCGCCCTGTCCGCCGAGCCCGGCTGGCTGCGCCGCCCGCTGCGCTCCCGCGACACCCTCCTGATGGCCGAGGCGCTGCGCACCCTGGGCGTCGGCATCGAGGAGACCGCCTCCTCCAGCTCCGCCGGTTCCGCGGGCGCCGATGCGCTGCCCGGCGGCGGTGAGGCCTGGCGGATCATCCCGGCGGGCCTGCACGGCCCGGCCACCGTGGACGTCGGCAATGCCGGAACGGTCATGCGCTTCCTGCCGCCGGTCGCGGCCCTGGCCGACGGCCCGATCCGCTTCGACGGCGACCCCCGCTCGTACGAGCGTCCCCTCGGCGGCGTCATCGACGCGCTGCGCGCCCTGGGCGCCCGGATCGACGACGACAGCCGCGGCGCGCTGCCCCTGACGGTGCACGGCGGCGGCGCCCTGGAAGGCGGACGGGTCGAGATCGACGCGTCCTCCTCCTCCCAGTTCGTCAGCGCCCTGCTGCTGTCCGCCCCGCGCTTCAACCAGGGCGTGGAGGTACGCCACGTGGGCGCCGCGCTGCCGTCGATGCCGCACATCCGGATGACCGTCGACATGCTGCGCAGCGTCGGCGCCCAGGTGGACACGCCCGAGTCCGGCGGCGAGCCGAACGTGTGGCGGGTCACGCCGGGCGCGCTGCTCGGCCGCGATCTGGTCGTCGAGCCGGATCTGTCCAACGCCCAGCCGTTCCTGGCCGCCGCCCTGGTCACCGGGGGCCGGGTCACCATCCCGGACTGGCCGGAGCACACCACGCAGCCCGGTGACGCCCTGCGCGAGATCTTCACCGCGATGGGCGGCTCCTGCGAGCTGACCGACCGCGGCCTGACCTTCACCGGCAGCGGCACGATCCACGGCATCGACGTCGACCTGGGCGAGGTCGGCGAGCTGACCCCGGGCATCGCGGCCGTCGCGGCCCTGGCCGACTCCCCCTCCACGCTGCGCGGTGTGGCGCATCTGCGGCTGCACGAGACCGACCGGCTGGCCGCGCTCACCAAGGAGCTCAACGAACTCGGCGGCGATGTCACCGAGACCGCCGACGGCCTGCACATCCGGCCGCGCCCCCTGCACGGCGGGATCTTCCACACCTACGAGGACCACCGCCTGGCCACCGCGGCGGCGATCATTGGCCTGGCCGTCGAGGGCGTGGAGGTGGAGAACGTCGCCACCACCGGCAAGACCCTGCCCGACTTCCCCGCGATGTGGACGGACATGCTCGATCCGGCCGCCGTCCCCGCCCGGAGAGCTTGAGGGCTGACGCCGCCATGCGCCGCTACGGCAAGAACCCCGATGAGGACGACATCCGCGTCCGTCCCAACCCCAAGGGCAACCGCCCCCGCACCAGCATCCGCCCCAAACACACGGACGCCGGCGAGGGTCTGGTCCTGACCGTCGACCGCGGCCGGCTGACCTGCCTGATCGAGGGCCGTACGGTCACCGCGATGAAGGCCCGCGAGCTGGGCCGCAAGAGCGCGGTGGTCGGGGACCGGGTCGCCGTCGTCGGTGATCTGACGGGCGCCAAGGACACCCTCGCCCGGATCGTCCGGGTCGAGCCGCGCACCTCGACTCTGCGCCGCACGGCCGACGACGACGACCCGTACGAGCGGGTGGTGGTCGCCAACGCCGACCAGCTCGCGATCGTCACCGCGCTCGCCGACCCCGAGCCGCGCCCGCGCCTGATCGACCGCTGCCTGGTCGCCGCGTACGACGCGGGCCTGGACCCGCTCCTCGTCCTGACCAAGTCCGATCTGGCGTCCGCGGACGACCTGTTGGAGTCCTACGGCGCGCTGGGCGTCCCGTACGTGGTCACCAACCGCGACGAACTGGCCGACGGCGCCGCGGCCGAGCGCGTCCGGGAGCAGCTGACGGGCCGTATGACGGCGTTCGTCGGGCACTCCGGCGTGGGCAAGACGACGCTGGTCAACGCCCTGGTGCCGGAGCGCCGCCGGGCCACCGGCCATGTCAACGCGGTCACCGGCCGCGGCCGGCACACCACGACGTCGGCCCTGGCCCTCCCCCTGCCCGGCGATTCGGGCTGGGTCATCGACACGCCGGGCGTGCGGTCCTTCGGCCTGCACCACGTCGACCCGTCGCGGGTCATCCATGCCTTCCCCGACCTGGAGCCGGGCACCGACGGCTGCCCGCGCGCCTGCAGCCACGACGAGCCGGACTGCGCGCTCGACGCCTGGGTCACCGACGGGCACGCCGATCCGGCACGGCTGTACTCCTTGCGCCGGCTGCTCGCCACCCGGGAGCGGCGCGAGGGCGACTGATCGCGCGAATCCGCTGCCACCCGTCCGACGTAACTGCATAATCACACCAAGGCAGGCAAAGGGCAGTCGGAATTCGACAGCCGGATGGCAGCGGAAGCGGCCATCGGGCCGATGCGGTCACCGACCTGACGGAGCGACCTGACGGAGGCAGTGGGACATGGCGTGGCTGCTGGTGGTGGTGGCGGGGCTCCTGGAGACCGGGTTCGCCGTCTGCCTCAAGCTCTCCCACGGCTTCACCCGCCTCTTCCCCACCGTCGCCTTCGCGGCGTTCGCGCTCGGCAGCTTCGGGCTGCTGACGCTGGCGCTGCGCAAGCTCGACGTCGGCCCGGCGTACGCGGTGTGGACGGGCATCGGCGCGGCCGGCACCGCGATCTACGGCATGATCTTCCTCGGCGACGTGGTCTCCACCCTCAAGCTGGTCTCCATCAGCCTGGTCATCGTCGGCATCATCGGACTCCAGCTGTCGGGCTCGGCCCACTGAGTCACACAGCCCGGCAGTCCGCACCGCCACCGGACTACTTCCCCTACGGGAATACTTCCCCGCACCCGCCGCGCTGTGGCCCGCAGGGGGCGCTCCCACCCCCTAAGGGATCCGTTCCCCCACCCCCTAGGGACACCCCCGCCCCCTGACGAACGCGCCCCGGACCAGCCGCGACACCGCCTCCGGCCCGGCCCGGGACGATGTCCCCGCCGGGGCGACGACACAGGACAGCGTCAGCCGCGCCGCGGTCTCGCAGGCGGTTCCGAGGGCCGGCAGCTCCTCCTTGGGCCAGTCCGGCTCCAGCGCCGCGACGGCCCGGTCGCAGAACCGGCCGACCAGCTCGGCGGGACCAGGCCGCGGCGGGGCCGGCAGCCGGTCCCCCCAACAACCCGTCAGCGCGGCCCTGACCAGGGGGTTCATCCGTGCGGTACGGAGCGTCCAGGCGGCCGCGGCCACCACCCGGCCCGCCGCGTCGCCGCCCGGCCCGGCCGCGGGACGCCGGGTCAGCGCCCGTTCGACGCCGGCCAGATAGCTGTCGGTCTCCCGCCGTACGAGGGCGTGGGCCAGCCCCTCCTTACTGCCGAACTCGTTGTAGAGGGTCTGCCGGGAGAGCCCGGCCGCGGCCGCGACATCCACCATGCGGACATCGGCCCAGGACCGCCTGGTCAGCGCCGCATACGCGGCATCCAGCAAGCAGTCACGCGCTGCGGGCATCCGTCGCCTCCCCGGCCGTCGGCCCAAATGGCCGCTGTGCGCACAGAATTGACGGGGCACCAGGGGCTGTCAAGGGTCGTTGCACGCCCCGTCCGTACCCCGTTGCGCGCCGCATGGAAGCCGCTCGCGGGCGCCGACGCGGCCAGTGGAATGACCCCGCGCGCGGGGTGGGCATGGCCAGGTGGCTCCCGCGTATACCAATGGATACTGTTCGCACATGCCCGACTATCACGATGATCTCCGCCTCGGCCATGTCCTCGCGGACGCCGCGGACGCCGCCACCATGGAGCGGTTCAAGGCTCTCGATCTCAAGGTCGAGACCAAACCGGACATGACGCCGGTGAGCGAGGCGGACAAGTCCGCCGAGGAGCTGATCCGTGGTCATCTCCAGCGGGCCCGGCCGCGCGATGCGGTGCTCGGCGAGGAGTTCGGCAGCGAGGGCGCCGGACCGCGCCGCTGGATCATCGACCCGATCGACGGCACGAAGAACTACGTCCGCGGGGTGCCGGTCTGGGCCACGCTGATCGCCCTGATGGAGCGCGGCGAGGGCGGCGACCGCCCGGTGGTCGGCATCGTCTCCGCCCCGGCCCTCAACCGCCGCTGGTGGGCCGCCGACGGCCTGGGCGCCTATACGGGCCGCAGCCTGACCTCCGCCACCCGGCTGCGGGTCTCACAGGTCGGCCGCATCCAGGACGCGTCGTTCGCGTACTCCTCGCTGACCGGCTGGGAGGAGCGCGGCAAGCTGCCGGGTTTCCTCGATCTGAGCCGGGACTGCTGGCGCACCCGGGCCTATGGCGA
This sequence comes from Streptomyces sp. NPDC048483, assembly GCF_040651455.1. Lineage (NCBI taxonomy): Bacteria > Bacillati > Actinomycetota > Actinomycetes > Kitasatosporales > Streptomycetaceae > Streptomyces > Streptomyces sp. NPDC048483. The sequence goes on along the minus strand of NZ_JBEZJZ010000004.1, from coordinate 71,201 downwards.
CTTCTGGCCGTACATGATGGTCGCCGAGGGGTCGGTGGACATCTGCGCGGAGCCGGAGCTGTCGCTGTGGGACATGGCGGCGTGTGCGGTGGTCGTCAAGGAGGCGGGCGGCCAGTTCACCGGCCTGGACGGCAAGCCGGGCCCGCACAGCGGGAACGCCGCGGCCTCCAACGGTCTGCTGCACGAGGATCTGCTGACCTATATCGGCGACGCACGTCACTGACCTGCGAAGGGGCAAGTAATCGAACAACGGTCCAACGCTTGCCCCTTGTAGCACCTTGTTGTGCCGCCCCAGGCATGTGAATATGAGAATCCCCCACTTTGTGAACTTGTGAATCTCTTCGCAAGCACATTCACCAAGGAGGTGGCTCCACTCCATGCCCATGTTCGTCAAAGACGCCATGAGCACGGTGGTCCTCACCATCGGGCCCGCTCATACCCTCCGCCAGGCGGCGCAGCTGATGGCGGCCCGGCGGGTCGGCGCGGCCGTCGTCCTCGACACCGACACCAGCGGCCTCGGCATTCTCACCGAGCGCGACATCCTCAATTCCCTCGGCGCGGGCGAGAACCCCGACCGGGAGACCGCCCAGACCCACACCACCTCCGACGTGGTCTTCGCCGCGCCGGACTGGACCCTCGACGACGCCGCGGACGCCATGGTGCGCGGCGGCTTCCGCCATCTGATCGTGCTGGACGACCTCGAACCAGTCGGCATCGTCTCCGTACGCGACATCATGCGCTGCCGCTCGGACGTACTGGAGCGGGCCGGCGCCCTGCCCGCCTGACCGGCGCCCGACTCCCGGCACCACGAAGAGGCCGGAGCCCCATGGCATCCGGCCTCTTCGCTTTTACGGCAGCGACAATTGAGCTACCCCCACGGCGCGCAACCACCTCCGCGAGAGCGGCGCCGGTTTAGGCGCAAAGGGGGCGGCGTCAGCCGCGCAGGGCCTGGACCGCGGCTTCCAGCCGCTTGCCGTAGTCCGCGTCCGCCTTGCGGAAGTTCTCGATCGCGCGCTGCGCGATGTCGTCGCGGGAGACCTGGGAGATGAAGCCCGCCAGGTTGTTGATCAGGCGCTCCTTCTCGTCGTCCGCCATCAGGCGGTAGAGGTTGCCCGCCTGCACGAAGTCGTCGTCCTCGGCGTGCGAGGGCGCCGCCTGCTCGCCGGTGGGGCCGGTGAGGGAGGCCGGCTGCCACAGCGGCCTGCCGGTCTCGACGGGGCCGCCGAAGCTGTTGGGCTCGTAGTTCTTCTGGCCCGCGTGGCGGCCGTCGTAGAGCGCGCCGTCCCGGCCGTGGCTGCGCGCCTCAGTGGCGTGCGGGCGGTTGACCGGCAGGTGGTCGGCGTTGATGCCGACGCGGTAGCGGTGGGCGTCGCCATAGGCGAAGAGCCGGCCCTGGAGCATCTTGTCGGGGGACGGGCCGATACCCGGCACGAAGTGGTGCGGGGAGAAGATCGACTGCTCGACCTCGGCGAAGATGTTCTGCGGGTTGCGGTTGAGCTCCAGCTTGCCGATCTCGATCGGCGGGTAGTCCTCGTGCGGCCAGACCTTGGTCAGGTCGAACGGGTTGAAGCGGTAGTTCGCCGCCTCCTCCGCGGGCATGATCTGCACCTGCACGGTCCAGGTCGGGAAGTCGCCCCGCTCGATGGCCGTGCGCAGGTCACGCTGGTGGCTGTCGGGGTCCTGGCCGGCCAGCACCGCGGCCTCTTCCGAGGTCAGGTTCTTGATGCCCTGGTCGGTCTTGAAGTGGAACTTGACCCAGAAGACCTCGCCCGCCTCGTTGTTCCACTGGAAGGTGTGCGAGCCGTAGCCGTTGAGGTGGCGGTACGAGGCCGGGATGCCGCGGTCACCGAACAGCCAGGTCACCTGGTGGGTGGCCTCGGGCGACAGGCCCCAGAAGTCCCAGACGTTGTCCGCCTCCTGCGAGCCGGTGTACGGGTCGCGCTTCTGGGTGTGGATGAAGTCGGGGAACTTGATGGCGTCCTTGATGAAGAACACCGGGGTGTTGTTGCCGACGAGGTCGTAGTTGCCCTCTTCGGTGTAGAACTTCAGCGCGAAGCCGCGCGGGTCGCGCACCGCGTCGGCCGCACCGAGGTTGCCGGCGACCGTGGAGAAGCGCAGGAACGTCTCGGTCTGCTTGCCGACCTCGGAGAGGAACTTGGCGCGGGTGTACCGGGTCACATCGGCGGTCACCGTGAAGGTGCCGTACGCACCGGCGCCGCGGGCGTGCACGATGCGCTCCGGGATGCGCTCGCGGTTGAAGTGGGCGAGCTTCTCTATCAGGAGCTGGTCCTGGATGAGGCCGGGACCGCCGATGCCGGCCGTCTCGCTGTTCTGGTTGTCCGCGACCGGGGCCCCGGTTTCCGTGGTCAGCGGTCCGGTGCTGCTCTCTACCGACACGTGCGCCTCCTGAAGTGTTCTCCACCTGTCCCTTGGCTTGCGCCGGTCACGATCCTACATTGGACATTGTCTAAGTCAAGAAGTACCCGAAACTCGTACCTGATCCGGTGATGGACCGGCCACTGCTACCCTGGGCTGTATCTGACTGATAGGTGATTGGCATGAGTGACCTGCTGGAACGGCTCCGGGGACGCGGCTGGCGGCTGACCGCGCAGCGACGCGTCGTCGCCGAGGTCCTCGACGGGGACCACGTCCACTACACCGCCGACGAGGTGCACGCCCTGGCGACCGAGCGGCTCCCCGAGATCTCTCGCGCCACGGTCTACAACACGCTGGGCGAGCTGGTCTCGCTCGGTGAGGTGCTCGAGGTGAGCACGGACGGCCGGGCGAAGCGCTACGACCCGAACGCCCACCACGACCACCAGCACCTCGTCTGCTCGCGGTGCGGCACGATCCGCGACGTCCACGTCCAGGGCGACCCGCTCTCGGCCCTGCCCGAACCGGAGCGCTACGGCTTCGAGGTCTCCGAGGTCACGGTGACCTACCGGGGCATCTGCCCCAACTGCACCGCCCACCACTCCTGACACCACGGGAGCCGGCCCCCGTCCGGGCCGCCCCCAGGTCATCGCCATCCATCACACCGAGCCCGCGCCCGCGACGGCAGCGGGCTCCTTCGCGTGCCCGCCGCCGCAGGCTCGTTCGCGCCCGCACCGCCTTCCGTAGGCCCACACCGGGGTATGCACGCCCCCTTGCCCGTATCTGACGACCCGTCATATCGTCGGCGGGCCGCACTTTTCGGCCACCGGACGCACCCGTCCCGGCCCCATATCCCCGCGCCCCCTTGTCCGCACTCCGCACCCGCAAGGAGCACCCCGTGGGAGAGCCGCGCCCGTCCCCGCCCGCCGACAGATTCCCCCGCCCTCCGGCGCTGTGCGCCCGCGCCCTGGCCCGTTCGTTCGGCCGCGGCAGCAAGGCGCTGGCCGCCCTCGGCCCCGTCGACGCCGAGATCGCGTCCGGCGAGTTCGTCTGCATCGTCGGCCCGTCCGGCTGCGGAAAATCGACCCTGCTACGGATCGCGGCCGGGCTGCTGCGCCCCAGCGCGGGCGAACTCGAGATCCGGGCGAGCACCGACCGCCCCGCCGCGATGATCTTCCAGGACTACGGGATCTACGACTGGAAGACCGTCCTGGCCAATGTCCGCTTCGGCCTCGACATCCAGCGCCTGCCCCGCAAGGAGGCCGATGAGCGCGCCCGCTCCTGGCTCGCCCGGATGGGGCTCGCCGACTTCGCGGACGCCTACCCGGCCGCCCTCTCCGGCGGTATGCGCCAGCGCGTCGCCATCGCCCGCGCCCTCGCCGTCGAGCCCGAAATCCTGCTGATGGACGAGCCGTTCGCGGCCCTGGACGCCCAGCTGCGCACCATCCTCCAGGACGAGCTCCTCGACCTCACCCAGACCACCCGCACCACCACCCTCTTCATCACCCACAGCCTCGAAGAGGCCATCGTGCTCGGCGACCGGGTGCTGGTGCTGTCCGCCCGGCCCGGCCGGATCATCGCCGAACGCCGCCCGCCGTTCGCCCGCCCACGCACCGGCGAGATCCGCGCCACCCCCGAATTCACCGCGCTGAAGGCCGAGTTGTGGGAGCTGCTGCGCGGCGAGGTCGACGGGCGGGCCACCGCCCCCAGGAAGGGGGCCGTACCGGCATGACCACCACACCCCGCGCAGCCGCGCCCGACCGCCTCCTGGTCCGCCGCCCAGGGCCGCAGGAGCTCCGCCCCGAACGCACCCAGCGCCGCCGGCGCACCCTCGAACGCTCGCTGGCCGTGGCCGTCCCCCTCGCGCTCGTCCTGCTGTGGCAGCTGGCCGCCTCCCAGTCCTGGATCGACGCCCGCGTCTACCCCGCGCCGTCCACCATCCTGGCCGACGGCCGGCACCGCGCGCTGGCGGGCGAGCTGTGGCCGGACGTGCGCGCCACCCTCCAGCGCGTCCTGGCCGGCTACGCCATCGGCACCGTCGCGGGCTACCTCCTGGGCCTCCTGATGGGCTCCCTCTCGCTCGTACGGGCCGCCCTGGAACCCCTCCTCGACGCCCTCTACGTCGTCCCCAAACTCGCCCTCCTGCCCGTCTTCCTCAATATGTTCGGCCTCGGCGAGGGCCCGCAGGTGGCGCTCGTCGCCGCCACGGTCTTCTTCTTCGTATGGATCTCCACGATGGCGGCGGTGCTCGCCGTTCCCGCCGGGCACCGTGATGCGGGGCAGGTGTTCGGCGCGAGCCCCTGGCAGATGTTCCGCCATGTCCTGCTGCCCGCCTCGCTGCCCGCCGTCCTGGTGGGCGCCCGGATCGCCGCGGGCGTGGCCGTGCTGGTGATCGTCGCCTCCGAACAGATCGCCGCCACCGACGGCCTGGGCCATCTGATCTTCGACTCGCGTGCCCTGTTCCAGAACGACGTGATGTTCGTCGGCATCGTCTGTGTCGCCGTCCTGGGTGTCCTCTTCTCCGAACTGGTGCGGCTGGCCGGGCGGTTCCTCACCCCCTGGGCCCCCCGCGACCGCGGCCACGCCCAGAACTGACCCTCAACTCCCGGACCGTCCCGCACGGAGGACCCATGCTGCGCTCCCGCACCACCACCCTCGCCGTGCTCACCGCAGCCCTCGCCCTCGGCGCGGGCTGCACCGCCGGGCCGGACACCACCACCGCCGCCGAGCCCCGCACCATCAAGCCGGTGGCGGGCTGCGGCACGGCCTCCTGGACCGACCCCGCCGACCGCTCCCCCGGCCGCACCCCGGCCCGCTGCGACAAAGGCACCCCCGCCCCCGCGCCCCTCAGGAAGCACCGCACCCTCACGGTCGCCACCGGCACCCTCAACGCCGAGTACGCCGCACCGCTCCGACTGGCCATCGCCAAGGGCGAGTTCAAGAAGGAGGGCCTGGACGTCAGGCTCAAGGTGCTGCCCACCCCGGAGGCGCTGCCGCTGCTGGCCAAGGGCGATCTGGACGCCCTGTGGGCAGCCCCCGAGGCCGCCGTCGTCAACGGCGTCAACGGCGGCTTCGACATCCGCTGGGTGGCCGGAAACTTCTCCCCCGACCCGAAGTCCAGGAGCGGCCTGTGGGCGCGTCTGAAGAACGGCCGGGGCGCGTCCTCGGTGTCCCTCAAGGGCGCGACGATGGGCACCATGATCGGCAAGGGCTCCGTGATCATGTACCCGATGGCCAGGACCTTCGCCGCACACGGCGCCGACATGAACTCCGTCGCCTTCCAGCAGCTCGGCTCCTCCGACGTACTGACCGCCCTGACCGGCGGCGGCGTGGACTGCGCCTGGCTGCTCGATCCCGTCTGGCGGCGGATCGCCGGCGACCGGACGTACACGTTCCTCGGCGGACAGCCCCAGGGCGAACCGCTCGGCGGCGCCCTCTACGGCCCGAATCTGCTTCATCAGGACCCCGACGCGGGCGTCGCCTTCCTGCGCGCCTACATCCGCACCGTCAACACCTACTTCGCCGGTGACTACAAGGCCGACAAGGCGTTCGTCACCGAGCTGGCGAAGCTGCTCAAGGTGGACGCCGGGGTCCTGGCCTCGGTGCCGCCGCTCCGGATGGACTGGGAGATCCGCAAGGGCACCGCGGCCCGGCTGCAGAAGGCCTACCGGGACGCGGGCGTCACCAAGGGGGCGCCGCTGCCGGAGAACAGGATCGTCGACCGCTCGCTGTACGCGGAGGCGGTGGGCCACCGGCCGTGAACCGGCGGCCGGGCGGCCGTAGGCTCCAGGCGTACGACAAAGGCCCGGATTCTCGAGGAATCCGGGCCTTGGCCTTCAGTAGCGGGGACAGGATTTGAACCTGCGACCTCTGGGTTATGAGCCCAGCGAGCTACCGAGCTGCTCCACCCCGCGTCGTTGTGCCCTTACTTTAACCCCAGCCCGACGACCAGCGCAAATCCCTTCCGCGGGCCCAGGACCGGCCCCTTTGTTCCGGCCCTGGGAACCCGGAGCGCCACTACGCGCTGAGCTCCTCCTGGAGCGCCGTACGCAGCCGCGCCGCGCGCTCGGCGACCTCGGGCGGGCCCAGCTCCACGGCCCGCGCGCACCAGGTCTGCGCCTCGGCCAGCGCGCCGCGCCGGGCGGCCAGCAGCGCCAGGCGCAGTGCCGCGCGGCCGTGGCCGTCCTCGGCGGCCCGCTGCCACCACAGGGCGGCCTCGGGGAGGCTTCCCTCGCGGGCCAGCAGCAGCCCGAGGTTGAAGGCGCCGTTACAGCTGCCGGCCTCGGCCGCCGCGCGGTACCAGTTCGCGGCCTCGACCAGGTCACCCCGTGCTGCCGCGAACATGCCAACCCGGACCTGGGCGCGGCGGTGCCCCTGCCGCGCGGCCCGCTCGTACCACTGCGTGCTCTCGTCGTCCGCGGTGCGGTCGCTGTCCGCCGGTCCCTCGCCCGCCGCCGAGGCCCTGCGGTCCAGGAGGTCCGCGAGCCGGAAGGCGGCCTCGGGGCTGCCGCCGCCGGCCGCGCAGCGCAGATTGCGCTCCGCGTCCTGCAGATCGCCGTCCCGCAGCTGCACGATGGCGACCTGCAGCGCCGCCTCGGTGTGCCCGGCCGCCGCCGCCCGCTCGTACCAGGCGTGCGCGGTGCGCTCCTCGCCGCGCCCGGCGAAGAGGATGCCGAGGTTGAACGCGGCGTCCACGCTGCCCGCCTCGGCCGCCTTGGAGAACCACGGCTCGGCGCCCGCGGCATCGCCGCGCTGCAGCAGCAGAATGGCGAGCGCGTTGGCCGCCTCGCGGTGCCCGGCGTAGGCGGCGCGGCGGTACCACTGCTCGCCGCCCTCGGCCCGGCCCTGCTCGGCGCAGAGCAGGCCGATGTTGTACGCGCCGTTGACGTCGCCCGCGTCCAGTGCGACGCGGTACCAGCGCTCGGCGGTCTGCAGCTCGCCGCGGTCGGCGTGCAGCGCGCCCAGCGCATTGGCGGCGTTGCCGTCGCCGTCCTGGGCGGCGCGCCGCCACCACTCGGCGGCGCTCTCCTCGTCGCCGGCGTCGCGCAGCAGGAAGCCCAGCGCGCAGGCGGCCCGCGCCTCGCCGTCCTTGGCGGCGGACAGGTACCAGCGGCCCGCCTCCTGGATGTCGCCGCGGTCCTCCAGGAGCGCGCCCAGCTGCAGGGCCGCCCTGCGGTGGCCGCGGGCGGCGGCCTGGCGGTACCACTGCTCGGCCTCGGCCTGCCGGTTCAGCTCCCCGTAGGCGGGCACCGTACGGCGGTCGGCGTCGCGGCCGTCCTCGATGATCCGGGCGAGGCGGTAGGCGGCCTCGCGGTGGCCGCGCTCGGCGGCGGCGCGGAACCAGCGCTCGGCGCCGACGTCGCCGCGGTGTTCGAGCAGGTCGGCGAGGGCGTACGCGCCCAGGCAGTGGCCGGATTCGGCGGACTGACGCAGCCAGTACTCGGCGGCGGGCTCGTCGCCGCGCTCGCGGTAGTGCCGGCCGAGGGCGTGCGCGGCCGCGGCGGAACCGGCGACGGCGGCGATCCGCCACCAGCCGCCCGCCTCGTCGGTGTAGCCGCGCTGGTGGAGCAGTACGCCGAGGTTGTTGGCCGCGGCGCGGTCGCCGGCCGCGGCGGCGGAGCGCAGATGCGGCTCGGCGCCGTCCAGGTCGCCGCGGCGCAGCAGCATCGCGCCGAGCGCGCTCATCGCGGCGGTGTCACCCGCCTCGGCGGCCCGGCGGTGGCCGGTCTCGGTGACCGCATCGGACGCTTCGGCGGCCTCCGCGGCCTCCATCGCATCCATCGGCAGCTCGGATTCGCGCCCGTCGTCGGGCGCATGCACAAACCGGTCTGTCTCCAACAACCTTGCCTTGTCCCCCATAACAGCCATCGTCGCACCACCTGTAACCCGCGTACACCTGGTATACCGCAGCCAGTGAGGTCACTTCAGCGGTTTGTCGACTTCCCGACACGGCGACTTGTCAAACTCAAGCACACAGGTTCGCCACATCCGCAGTTCGACGCGGCCTTCACCGGCACCGACCTCACACCACACAACAGACACATGACGAAGGCCCGGATCGTGAAAGATCCGGGCCTTCATCTTCAGTAGCGGGGACAGGATTTGAACCTGCGACCTCTGGGTTATGAGCCCAGCGAGCTACCGAGCTGCTCCACCCCGCGTCGTTGTGCCCTCACGCTATCACGGGGCCGGGGTGGCCCCGGACCAGAGCTGCCGTGCGGCCGCCGGTACGTTCACCGGCGGCCGCACGGACCTCAGTTGCTGCCGGACCGGCTCAGCCGCCCGACTTGTTGCCCTTGCCGGCCGACTTCGCCTCCTCGGACGCCTTCGCCGCCCGGTCCAGCGCCGCCTTGAGCCTCTTCTTGGCGGCGTCGTACCCCGCCAAGTCCTTGCGCTCGAGGGCCTTCTCGCCGTCCTCGTAGGCCTTCTCGGCGTCGCTCAGCGCCTGTTGCACCGTCTGGTTGGCCGGCGGCTGCTGGCCGGTCTCACCGCCCGGTGGCTTGGTGCCCGTACTCGGCGCCTTCTTGCCGAAGACGACATCCAGCGCGTCCTCGAGGGAGTCCTCCAGGACCGGCTTGTTGTCGCCGTAGCTGACCAACACCTTCTTCAGCAGTGGGTAGTTGGTTCCGGCGCCGCGCAAATAGACCGGTTCGACGTACAGCAGCCCGCCGTCCAGTGGCACGGTCAGCAGATTGCCGTACTCGATCTCCGAATCGCCTCTCTTGAGGATGTTGAGCTCATTGGCGATCGTGGGATCGGAGTTGAACTTCGACTGCGCCAGCTGGGGACCTGGAACCGGTGTCTGAGCGGGCAGTTTCAGGAGTCTGATCCTGCCGTAGTCGGGGCTCATCGCATTGGCGTCGACGGCCATGAAGGCGCCCAGGTTGTCCTTCTTGTTGGGCGTGAACGTCGTCGTCAGCGAGAAGGCCTGGTCCTTTTGGTCCGGCATCTTCATGCTCAGGTAGTACGGCGGCACGGCGTTGCCCGACTTGGTCGTCGGGTCGCTCGGGACCTGCCAGCGCTCCGAACCGGAGTAGAAGGTCCCGGGCTCGGTGACGTGGTAGGTGGTCAGCAGCTGCCGCTGCACCTTGAACAGGTCCTGCGGATACCGCAGATGCTCCTTCAGCTGAGGGCTTATATCGGCCTTCTTCTTGACCGTACCGGGGAACGACTTCATCCAGGTCTTGAGGACCGGGTCCTTCTCGTCCCACTGGTAGAGCTTGACCGAGCCGTCGTAGGCATCGACCGTCGCCTTGACGGAGTTGCGGATGTAGTTGACCTGATTCTGCTGGGCCACCACCGCCCGCTGCCCGTCGGTGAGCGAATCGGCCGTGGTGTCCCCGAGCGTGGTGCGCGAGGCGTACGGATAGCCGTTGCTGGTGGTGTAGGCGTCCACGATCCACTGGATCCGGCCCTTGATGACCGCCGGATAGGCATCGCCGTCGATGGTCAGCCAGGGGGCGACCGCCTCGACCCGCTCCTTGGGCGTGCGGTTGTACAGGATCCGCGAACCGTCGCCGATCGCGCCGGAGTAGAGGATCTGCGGCTCCCCGAACGCCACCGCGTACGCGGCGCGGTTGATCGGGTTGGAGAGATTCACCCCGCTCTTGCCCGTATAGCGATAGCTCTTCTCACCGCTGTCGTCGGAGTAGTCCAGTTCCTTCTGCGGACCGCCGACGATCGAGTACTGGGAGGTCTTCTCGCCGTAGTACACCCGCTGCTGGTAGGGACCGACGAGCTGCCCCTTGGTCGGCAGGTCCGACTCGCTGTACTTCGGACCGCCGCCGTCGGCCGTCTCGGTCCCCTTCGCGGAGACCGCGCCGTAGCCGTGGGTGTACTTGAAGTGGTCGTTGATCCAGTTGTGGTCCGGGATGCCGGCGATGTTCAGCTCGCGCAGACCGATGACGGTGTCCTGCTCGGCGCCGCCCTTGTCCTTGTACCGGTCGACGTCAAGGGTGGAGGGGAACTGGTAGTACGCCCGCACCTGCTGCTGTTGCTGGAAGGCCGGCGAGACCACATTCGGGTCGAGCAGCCGCATGCTGGCCGTGGTGTCGGCATCGTCCCGCAGCCGCCGGCTGTCCTCCTTGCCGGCGGGCTTGTAGTCGCCCTTGTACGGCATGACCTCGGAGTCCCGGATGTCGTATGCGTCCCGGGTCGCCTTGATGTTCCGCTTGATGTACGGCGCTTCCTTGCTCGCCTCGTTGGGCTGGACCTGGAACTTCTGCACGATCGCCGGATACAGCCCGCCGATCAGGATCGCCGAGAGCACCATCAGCCCGAAGCCGATCACCGGCAGCTGCCAGGTGCGGCGCCACAGGGTCGCGAAGAACAGCACCGCACAGATCGCCGCGATGAAGAACAGGATGGTCTTCGCCGGGAGATAGGCGTGGGCGTCGACGTAGCGCATCCCGGCCCAGTTGTCCGCCGACTTCAGGCCGGTGGACTTGACCGCCAGGCCGTACCGGTCGAGCCAGTACGCGATGGCCTTGAGCGAGACGAAGATGCCCAGCAGCACCGAAAGGTGACCGGTCGCGGCGGCCGTGGCCCGCGAGCCGGGGCTGGTCACCCGCAGCCCGCCGTAGAGGTAGTGCGTCAGGGCGGCGGCGACCAGACACAGCACCGCGCAGGCGAAGCCGAAGCTCAGCAGGAAGCGGTACCACGGCAGGTCGAAGGCGTAGAACGCGACGTCCATGCCGAACTGCGGGTCCTTTTGCCCGAATGGCACGCCATTGACCCATTGCAGCCAGGTACGCCACTCACCGGAGGCGGAGGCGCCCGCGATCAGCCCGATCACCGCGGTGATCGCGATCAGCGCCCACTTCTTGAACGGGGCAATGCCCATCCGGTAGCGGTCCAGGCTCTGCTGCTCCATGGACATCGCGCTCAGCGGCGGCCGCAACCGGTGCGCCAGCCAGATGTTGACGCCGACGGCCACCGCCATCACGGCACCGAAGGCGAAGAACAGACCGATCTTGGTCCACAGGGTCGTGGTGAAGACCGACGAGTAATGGACCGATCGGTACCACAGCCAGTCGGTCCAGAACCCGGAGAACATGACGAAGAGCATGGCCAGTACGGCCAGTACGCCCAGCGTCATGAGCAGGGTCCTCACCCGCCGGGACGGTCGGCCGACTCTGATCCGTGGCCCGGAAGGGCCTCCGCCGCGGTCCGGCATCTGGAAAGCCAAGGTGCGCACCTCGAAGTTCGCTGTTGTGTGGAACAGGCCCGGCGATAGTAGGACCCAGTGATGCAACTTACGAAGGCTTTACTCGGTTCCCGTTTTCCGGGACGGACAAGGCACGATGTGGAACATGACCAACCTCCCCGTTGACGGCACCCCCCTCGCCGCCGACCCACTGACCCGCGCCGTGCTCGAAATCGACGAGTACGCCGCCGGGCTCGGCTGGGACCAGCCCGCCCGACTGTTCGCCCTCGTCGACACCGCCAAGCTGCGCGATCAGGAGCCCTCGCTCGCCGCCCAGCTCGGCATCGACGACTCCACGACCGCTTCCCTGACCCCCGTCGAGCAGGACGAGATCCCCGCCGACGCGCCGCTCGACGAATTCCTCGCCACCATCGCCTGGCCGGACGCCGTCGCCGGCTGCGCGCTGACCGTGGAACGGCTGATGCTGCCGCCGTCCGCCGAGGACTCCGTGCCCGAGGGGATGAACGAGACGCAGCTCGCCAAGTGGGTCGCCGGGCACCCGGACCGCCAGGAGGTCCGGATGACGGTGGCCGTACTGCGCGACGGGGCGCGCGAATCGGCGCTGCGGCTGCGCGAGAAGGACTCCACGTCCGAGGTGCTCACCGGCTCCGCGCTGGTGCCGGGACTTGCGGACGCGCTGTCCGCGACCTTCGAGGCGTAGGCGCGCGCCTCTCGGGCGCTACGACCGGCCTGCCGGGGTGCAGCTCGGCAGGCCGGCGGTGTCGCCCGTGCGGATCTTCTCCAGTGCCTTGACGGCGTCACCTATGGTGCCGACCTTCACCAGGGTCAGGCCCTGCGGAGTGTCCTTGGCGGCGGTCGCGCAGTTGTCCTTGGGCGTCAGGAAGAACTGGGCGCCCTTGCCCCGCGCGCCGACCGTCTTCATCGAGATACCGCCGATCGGGCCGACGTTCCCCTTGTCGTCGATGGTGCCCGTACCGGCCACGAACTTGCCGCCGGTCATGTTCCCGGTCGTCAGCTTGTCGACGATGCCGAGCGCGAACATCAGGCCGGCGCTGGGGCCGCCGACATCGGCCAGCTTGATGTCGATGGGGAACGGGAATATGTGGTCCACCCCGGCCTGGATGCCGACGATGGCCCGGCCGTTGGTGGCCTTGGCGGTGGTGACGGTGATCTGCTTCTGGCCGGTTGTGGGCTTCTTGCCCTTCTTCTCCGCGGCGGCCGCCACCTTGGCGGGGATGACCGTGAAGACGGTCTTCTCGCCCGGCTTGTGCCGGGTGACCAGCTTGGCGACATCGCCCATCGCCTTGACGGGCCTGCCGTCCACCGCCTTGATCACATCGCCCGCGTGCAGCCGCCCGTCGGCCGGCTTGTCCTTCATGACGGAGGCGACCACCGTCTGCTCCGCCACCGGGATGTGCAGCTGGTGGAGCGCGGCGACCTTGGCGCTCTCCTGGGACTGGGTGAACTCCTCGGCGTTCTCCTGGTCGGCCTGCTCGGCCGTCTGCCCCTCGGGGTAGAGCGTCTTGTGCGGCACCACGGTGCCGTCGTGGTCCAGCCAGCCGATGAGCGCCTCGAAGAGGTTCATGGTGTAGTCGGGGCCGGTGACCCGGACCGTGGTCATGTTGAGGTGACCGGTCGGCTGGTAGGTCCGGCGCCCGGAGATCTGCAGCACCGGCGCCCCCCCATGATCGCCGAGGGTGTTCACCGTCGGGCCCGGTGACATCGCCGCGTACGGCACGGGGATCAGCACCGCAATGATGAGCAGCGCGATCAGCATCATGGTCGAGGCGAGCAGCGTCGCGGTGCGGCGTGGCATGGAACGACAGTACGGGACGGGTATGACAACCGGCCCGCGGGGCCCGTCCGGACGGGGACGAGCGGACTGCGGTTGCTACCGCATATACCGGCGGACCGTCAGGCGGGGTCCGAGGCGGGGTCAGAAACGGAATGCTCCCGCTCCATCGCCTCGCGGAACCGGGCGTAGCCCGCGAGTTCCTCGCCGTCCCCGGACTTACGGCTGCGTTGGGTCCAGGTACTCCACACCGTGGCGACGAGCGCGGCCATAACCGGAACCAGCAACCACAGGAGCGCACCCACAGCGACCTCCCAACCCCTTGCACAACCGCAATCGACGATTAGCAGATTAACCATCCGATAGGTCAACGCTTACGCCAGGGGGCGGGTTACGCAACCGGAGCAACGGCGCCCCGGTCCGCTCGGATGGCCTTTCTAAACCCCTACCCACTCCTCTGCCCCATCAGAGAACGTCTGGTGCTTCCAGATGGGAACCTGGTGTTTGAGGTCGTCGATCAGCTTGCGACACGCCTCGAACGCCTCGCCCCGGTGCGGGCAGGAGACCGCCACGACGACCGCCAGATCGCCGATGGCCAGATCACCCACTCGGTGTACGGCGGCCAGCGCCCGGACGGGGTAGTCGGCGACCACCTTCTCGGCGATCCGGCGGATCTCTGCCACGGCGGAGGGGTGCGCAGAGTAGCCGAGCCCCTCGACGTCCGCACCACCGTCGTGCGAACGGACCGTGCCGACGAACAGCGCCGTGCCGCCCGCAGCGGCGTCCCCGACGGCCGCGAAGACCTCGTCCACGGACAGCGCGGTGTCGCGGATCGCGATGAGCCGGATCGGGTCCTCGGCGGCCCGCTCGCCGGGGTGGTCGCGGCCGGGTGCTGGGGTTTCGGCAGACATACCTCCATCGTGCCGTACCAGCGGCGCGCCGGGAAATGGCCGATTCCACCGGGCGTCCGGGCCGCCGTATGGAGGCTCGTACAGCCCGGCGCACACGGCCCCCGGCCCCCGGGCCGCGTGTGGATCAGATACGGCGGCGGGCCTTGCGGGCGCGGCGGACCAGTGCTGCGGTGCCCAGGAGAGCGACGGTCGCGCCGGCGGCACCGGCGGCGGTGGCGTCCTTGCGGCCCAGGCGGCGGCCCGCGACGGTGTGGCGGCCGGCGACCTCCTCCAGGAGCTCGGCGAGCACCTCCTCGTTGGTCCACTTCGGCCGCCAGCCCGCCTCGTGGAGGCGGCTGCCGCTGACCACCCAGGGATGCATGGTGTACGCGAGGTCCCCGGCGGGCGACGGGGTCAGCCCGATGCGGTGCAGCCGGGCGGCGGCCCCCAGGGCCACCGAGGACGGCAGCTCCATGCGCCGGATGCCGGACAGCTCCTCGACCTCCTCCTGCTCCAGCCAGCCGTCGCAGCCCACCGCCAGCTCGCCGTCGACCTTCTCCAGGGCGGCGTACTCCAGGGCGCCGACCAGGTCCTCGACATGGCAGAACTGCCAGGCGGGGCGGGATCCGGCCACGACCAGGAGGCGGGGCGACTCGAAATAGCGGGTCAGGGCGGTGTCGGTGCCGCCCACCAGGACGGCGGGGCGCACGACGGTGACGTTCAGGCCAGGGTGTGCGCGGGGCGCGCGGTGGGCGAGGTGCTCGATCTCCAGGAGGTCGCCGACGCCGGTGGCGTCCGCGGTGGCCCGCAGCTCGGCGTCCTCGGCCAACGGAACATCGTTGTCGGGCAGCGCGCCGTAGACCATGGCCGAGGTGCACAGCACCACCCGGTGGACGCCGGCCGCCGCGGCGGCGGTCAGGACGGTCTGGGTGCCGCGCACGTTGTAGGCGGTGCGGGCGGCGGCGTCGGTCTCCAGGTCGAGATCGAGCGCCAGGTGGACGACGACGTCGGCGCCGCGCAGTTTGTCGGCGATGGCCGGGTCCCGTACGTCCAGGACGTGCCAGTGGGCCTCGGCGACGTCGCCGCGCCGCTCGTCGATGGCCACGACCTGCTTGATCTCGTCGGATGCCACCAGGGCACGGGTGAGCAGCGCGCCGACCCCGGAGGCGGCTCCGGTGACGGCCACGACGGGCCGGCGCAGCGGCCGGTCCACGGCGCCGCCTGCGCCGTTGCCTGCCGGCTCGGGCTTGGCCGCAGCGTTTCGCGCTGCGCGAACGGTCGGATCTGGGGAACTCACCGGGCGTCTCCAGCGGTTGAATTCAGTACGCACGCGAGATGACGCGTACGTACCAGGTGCCGTCCATCCTGCCGCAGGCACCGCCCCGGCGAAGCACCGAGCCCCGAAGCGGGCGGGGTGTCTACGCTGGAGGTGATGTCGGGCAGCCGCCGTCGGCCCCTGCCGATGGCCCTACGAGCCGAGGAAACCCGTGAGTGACACCCCATTTGGATTCGGCCTTCCGCCGGAGGAGCCGGAGGACGGCGACAACGGCAAGAAGAAGGGCGGCCAGGGAGGTAGCCAGGGCCCCGCGGACCCCTTCGGGTTCGGTGGCGGGAGCGGTGGCGCGGACAATCCGTTCGCGGCGCTCTTCGGCGGCATGAGCGGCCCCGGCGGCGAGATGAACCCTGGCGACCTGGGCGCCGCCTTCCAGAAGCTCGGCCAGATGCTCTCGTACGAGGGTGGCCCGGTGAACTGGGAGATGGCCAAGGACATCGCGCGGCAGACCGTCGCGCAGGGCGCCGAGGACGGCAGCAAGGACGCGAGCCTGTCGCCGGGCGAGCGCAGCGCCGTCGAGGAGGCCGTACGGCTGGCGGACCTGTGGCTGGACGGTGTGACGTCGCTGCCGTCGGGTTCCGGTTCGGTGGTGGCCTGGAGCCGCGCCGAGTGGGTCGAGGAGACCCTCCCGGTGTGGCAGGACCTGGTGAACCCGCTCGCCGAGCGCGTCGGGTCGGCGATGGGCGATGTGCTGCCCGGGGAGATGCAGGCCATGGCGGGCCCGCTGCTCGGGATGATGCGCTCCATGGGCGGCGCGATGTTCGGCACCCAGATCGGCCAGGCGCTGGGCGTGCTGGCCAGTGAGGTCGTCGGGTCGACGGACATCGGGCTGCCGCTGGGCCCGGCCGGCAAGGCCGCGCTGCTGCCCGGGAACATCGCCTCGTTCGGCGCGGGCCTGGGTGTGCCCGAGGAGGAGGTGCGGCTGTATCTGGCCCTGCGGGAGGCCGCCCACCAGCGGCTCTTCGCGCATGTGCCGTGGCTGCGCTCGCATCTGTTCGGTGCCGTCGAGGGCTACGCGCGCGGCATCAAGGTCGATACGACCAAGCTGGAGGACGTGGTCGGCCAGATCGACCCGCAGCATCCCGAGGAGCTGCAGAATGCCCTGCAGCAGGGCATGTTCCAGCCCGAGGACACCCCGGAGCAGAAGGCCGCGCTGGCCCGTCTGGAGACCGCGCTGGCGCTCGTCGAGGGCTGGGTGGACGCGGTGGTGCACGCCGCCGCCAAGCCGCATCTGCCGTCGTCGGACAAGCTCCGTGAGACGCTGCGGCGGCGCCGGGCGAGCGGTGGCCCGGCCGAGCAGACGTTCTCCACGCTGATCGGTCTCCAGCTGCGTCCGCGGCGGCTGCGGGACGCCTCCCGGCTGTGGGCCTCCCTGACGGACGCCCGGGGGCTGGAGGGCCGCGACGGCCTGTGGGCGCACCCGGACATGCTGCCGACGGCGGCCGACCTGGACGATCCGGACGGCTTCGTGCATCACGAGCACCCGGACTTCTCCGAGCTCGACAAGATGCTGGGCGAGGCCGCGAGCGGCGGCAGGCCCGACCTGTCCAAGCCCGCCGGGGGCAGCGGGCCCGCCGAGGGCACCAGGGACGCCGATGACCAGGGATCCGGCGGCCAGGCCTCCGACGACGGCAAGGACGGCAAGGACAGCAAGGGGGACGGCGACAAGTGAGTCTGCGCGAGGACGCGGCGCGGGTGCTCAAGGAGTGGCCCGCGCCGTCGGCCGAACAGGAGCAGCTGCGGCTGGCCTATCTCGACCATGTCGCCGCCCACCAGGACGGCCTGTGGAAGCCCTGCAAGGACGGGCACATCACCGCGAGCGCGCTGGTGATCGACCCGCAGGGCGGCCGGGTGCTGCTCACGCTGCACCGCAAGCTGGGGATGTGGCTCCAGATGGGCGGCCACTGCGAGCCGGAGGACGCCTCGCTGGCGGACGCGGCGCTGCGCGAGGCGCGCGAGGAGTCCGGGATCGCGAGCGGGCTGGCGCTGCTGCCCGGCGGACCGGTGCGGCTGGACCGCCATCACACGCCCTGCGCCTGGCATCTGGACGTCCAGTACGCCGCGCTGGCCCCCGAGGGCGCCGAGGCGGCGATCAGCGACGAGTCGCTGGACCTGCGGTGGTTCCCGTACGACGAGGTGGCATCCGTCGCCGATGCGTCGGTGGTGCACCTGGTGGAGCGCACCCGCGCGCTTCTCTGAACAGACGTGTCCGGCGCCCGTCCCCCAGGGGGCGGGCGCCGGATCCGTGCGCGCGGTGCGTCAGTTGGTGAAGATGTTGCCCTGGTTGGCGCCATGGGCGCCGTGCTGGCCCATGCCGAACTGGGCGGCCATCCCGGACCCGATCACGGCGTTCTGCGGCGGCAGCAGCTCGCTGGGCTGCACCAGCGCATAGCCCTGTCCGAGGAAGCTGAGCTCCCAGCCCTCGCCGGTGTTGCCGCGCCGCCGCCACACCCCGGAGGAGTGCGTCTGCGCCTGCATCTGCACCCGCAGCGACTTGGACCAGGCGACCACCGCATCCGCGTCGGCGTTGACGTACTTCTCGGGCGTGACCTGCAGCATCAGCGGCTGGCCGGAGGTCATCAGCACGACCTTGCCCTGCCCGGAGATGTTGAGCTGGTACTTGCCGGTGCCGGAGATGCCGAACTGGCTGTCGACGGAGACGGCCTCCCAGTGGAGGGTGGAATCCAGCGCCAGGACATAGCTGCTGTCGATGGTCAGCCCCTGGTGGTCGACGTCGACCACATGGATGTACTGGGCGAGGTTGGCCAGGTAGACGGTGCCCTGCCCGGAGACCCGCATCAGGTCGAGGGCCTCACCGGTCATGGCGCGGGCCCGGTGCTGGCCCTCCGTCTGGTAGTTGCCCTCGAATTCGAGCAGTCCCTGATAGGCGACCATCGATCCCTTACGGGCGAGGAGGTCCTCGTGGCCCTGGAGGGCGACCCGCAGCAGCTGTTCGTTCTGCAGGGCGTAGCGGTCCTGGGTCTGCGTCTCGGTGAAGGCGAAAAGCGGACTCTGCATGACGTGTTCGGTCCTCCCCCTCAGCCCCGGGCCCGGAGCCGGTCGGTGCTGTCCTCGCTGGGCTGGACGACGACGAACCCCTGGCCGGAGAAGCCGAGCTGGTACGCCTCGCCGCTGCCGCGTCCGATCATCGAGGACGCCTTGAAGCTGCGCTTGCCCTTCATCTTCAGGTTGGTGGACCAGGCCACGAGGGCGTCGGGGTCCACATAGGTCTCGTCCTCGCCGCGGCCGCAGTCGACGACGATGGGCGTGCCCCGGGAGGTCAGGGCGACCCACCCGGTGCCGGCGATCCCGACGTTGAAGAGCCCCTGGCCTGCGAACTTCGCCATCCCCTTGACGCGCTGCACGCCCCACTGGAGGTGTGCGTCGAAGGCCAGGATGTTGGTGCCGTTGACGGAGAGCGCATCGTCGTTGAGGTTGATGCAGACCACATCGGCGCCGTAGTCGGCGAGGAAGAGCAGGCCGTCGCCGGAGCACTTCATCAGCGGGGCGCCCTCACCGGTGAGCCACTGGGAGGCCATCTGGCGCACGGCGGGCGGGTTGGGCTCGTACTGGACGAAGCCTTCGTAGGCGACCATCGAGCCGGTGCGCGCGAAGACGTCCTGGCCGCTCTGCATGGCGATCTTCACCATGGCGTTGCCGTGGTTCTCCATACGGGCGGCGGGCGGGGTCGGGGCATAGCCCGACATCTGCTGCTGAGTCATGATTACGGGCTCCCTCAGACCTCGTAGGGCTGGACGACGATGAAGTTGCCGGGCGCGCCGCGGAACTGGAGGTTCACGGTCTCGCCGGAGTGTCCCGGATAGGCGTGCCGGCGCACACTCACCTGGCTGGAGATGATCACCTGGGCGGCGGCGGACCAGGCCACGATGGCGTTGGCGTCGGCGAAGGTGGTCGGGGTGACCGGCAGCACGACGGGCGTGCCCTGGGTCTTGACGACGATGGTGCCGGTCCCCTGGAACTGCATGGTGAACAGGGCGCCACCGGGGATGCCGTGGCCCTCGATCCGGCGGACCTCGTGCTGCAGCGACTCGTCGAAGGCGAGCACGCTCTCGGCGGAGACGCAGATGGCGTCGCCCTGCAGCTCGATGGGGTGGACATGGGCGCTGTTCTCCGCGAAGAACACCTGACCCTGGCCGGAGCAGCGCATCAGCTCCATCTCCTGGCCGGTGGCGTTGCCGGTCAGCCGGCCGCGGAAGCCGGCGCCCTTGTAGCCGAAGTCGACCTTGCCCTGGTAGAGCACCATGCTGCCCTGCTTGGCGAGCACCGGCTGGCCGTCGACGCCGAGGTCGACGCGGATCAGCTTGGCGTTCTGCGGGGTCCAGCGCTGCCCGTTGGGGGCTTCCCTGAACTTGTCCAGGACGACACCGAGGCCGGGGCCGCCCTGAGGGGCCGCCGGGGCCTGGCCCGGATACGGGGTGCCGGGGGGCTGCTGGCCGTACGGGGCGGGCTGGCCGGGGAACTGGCCGGGCGCGGGCTGGCCGTACGGGTCCTGACCGGGCACGGGCTGGCCGGGCGCCGGCTGGCCGTACGGCGCCTGCGGGGCCTGGCCGGGGTAGCCGCCGGGTGCGGGCTGGCCGTAGGGGGCCGGCTGCTGCTGTCCGGGCGGGCCGGGCACGCCGGGCGGCGCCACCGGGCCGGCGGGCGGTGCCATGGGCGCGGCGATGGTCGGCGCGTTGTGCACCTGCGGGGCGGCCGGCTGCTGCGGCTGCTGCGGGGCGGCCGGGGGCGCGCCCTGGGGCGGGCCGAAGTCCGGCGCGGGCTGCTGCGGCGGTACGGGCGCGGCGGGCGCTCCGAAGGACGGCGCGGGGGCGCCGCCTCCCGGCGGCGCGAAACCGGGCGCCCCCTGGGCAGCGGCGGGCGGCGCGGGCGCCGCTTCGGCCTCCTCGGCCACCTCGCCGCCGAAGTTCTTCAGCAGCGCCTCCAGGCCGCCGTCGAACCCCTGGCCGACCGCGGCGAACCGCCAGACGTCCTTGAGGTAGAAGTCGCCGAGCATGACGGCGCGTTCGGTGCTGAACTCGCTGCCGTTGAAGGAGTAGCGGGCGACCTCCTCGCCGCCGGCCACGATCCGGAGGTAGCCGGGGCCTATCTGGGAGACCTGGCCGGCTCCGTCGAGCGCCGCGCTGAAGGAGAGCTTCTGGATGTGCGGCGGGATCTTGTCCAGCGTCACCCGGAAGGACTCGGCGTCGCCGGCCTGCGCGCCGAGCAGCTGGATCGACTCCTCGGGCGACTTGGGCTGGTTGAAGAAGATGAAGTACCGGTCGTCGGACAGCCGCTCCTGGGCGTCCAGACCGAAGCAGCTGATGTCGAAGCTCAGGCCGGGACCGGCTATCTGCACGCCGATGTACAGATCCGTTCCCGACGTGAGATCACTGACCTTGGCCTTGTGGCCGCGCTGGAATTCCCTGGCCATACGTTACGACCGTCCCCCGCTCCCGCTGTGAGTTCGTCACGCGCCAGGCTAACCGCTGCCGCTGACAACGGGCGATGCCGGGGCACCACTGAAGTCGGGCCGCACAGGGGTCATTCACTGCGCGCAGCGGGCAAATGCGGCAACCTGTCGGCCGCGACGACCCCTTCGAGGTAGCCGCGGGCCCGTTCCGTACGCGGATAGGACTCCAACAGACTCCAGAACTGCGGACCGTGGCCGGGGACGAGGAGATGGGCGAGCTCGTGCAGCAGCACGTAGTCGATGACGTACTCCGGCATGCCCTGCAGACGGTGCGAGAGACGGATGCTGCCCTCCGCCGGGGTGCACGAGCCCCAGCGGGTGTTCTGGTTGGTCACCCAGCGCACCGTCGCGGGACGGGCCCGGCCCTCCAGGAACTGCCCGGACAGCCGCTCGGCCCGCTCGGCGAGCTCGCCGTCGCCCAGCATCCGCTTGCTCTCCTGGGCGGCGAGCTTGTCCAGCATGACGGTGACCCAGCGCTGCTCCTCGGCCTCGGACATACGGGCCGGAATCAGCACAATCGTCCGGTCGCCCTCGCGGTATGCGGAGACCGTTCTGCGCCGCCGTGAACTGCGGCGCACCTCGACCGCGCTCGTCCCCGATCCGCGGACCCTGGGGCTCGGGGCAGCCCCGCGCGAGGTGTCTGCGGCGCGGCGCAGGGGGGTCTCTCCGGAGCCGCGTGAGGAAGGGTCGGCGGGCACGCGCCCGACGTTACCCGCTGACGCCGGGCGAAGTCCCGCCCCGCGGACGGTTCGCCACCGAAACACTCCATGACGTGCACCGCTTGTATGACTAATACCCACGGCCTGTGGACAACTTTGCACGCCGGTTCCGGATCCGTCGCATGCTGGGGGCCGGACGACGAAGGACGGGGGCGGCTCTCATGCATCCGATGCTCAAGCCCGCGCTGCGGCGCGGCTGGCCGAACAGGGAAACGGTGCGCTTCGGGGTGGCGCCGGCCCATGCGAAGGTGGTGGCCCCGGTCGACACCGCGACCGGCAGCTTCCTCGCCATGATCGACGGCACCCGCACCCTGCAGCAACTGGTCACGGCGGCCGGATCGCTGGACCTCACGCCCGCACATGCGCGGGGTGTGGTGGCACGCCTCGGCGCGGCCGGACTGCTGGAGGCCCCGGCCGCGGGCGGCCCGGCGGCCGACGCCGTACGGGCGGACGGTCCGGCGTTCGAGCGGCTGCGGCCGGATGTGGCGTCGCTGTCGGTACGACATCCGGAGGCCGCGGGCGCCCTGGGCCGGATGGGAGCACGCCGGGCGGTCCGGGTACGGGTGCGCGGGACGGGACGGGTGGGGGCCGCGGTCGCGGCGCTGCTCTCGGCCTCGGGAATCGGCCGCGTGGACGTCCTGGACGGCGGCAACGTCGCACCGGGGGACGTCACACCGGGCGGGCTGCCGGCCGAGCGGATCGGCGAGCGGCGCGATGCCGTCGCGCGGCAGCTGGTCCGGCAGTCCTCGCCCTGGAGCAGCACTCCACGGCCGCGGGTCCCGGTCAGCGATTCCGGTGAGCCGGGCCTGTCCCTCGTGGTGCTCACCCCGCGCGACGGCCTCGCCGCCTACGCCCCCGACCCCGTCCTGTCCGAGCCGCTGGTCACGGCCGGCATCCCGCACCTTTACGCCGGGGTGATCGAGGGCACGGGTGTGGTGGGCCCGCTGGTGCTGCCGGGCGGTTCGGCGTGCGCCCGCTGCGACGAGTTGCGGCGTACGGAGGCGGAGCCGGCCTGGCCGCTGCTGCTCGCGCAGTGGCGGTCGGGACGCACGTCCTGCGCCGTACCGGCCTGCGACGCCGCGCTGGCGACGGCGGTGGCCGGGCTCGCCACCGTACAGGCGCTGACGTTCCTCGACGGTGAGCTCCCGCCGTGCACCGGTGCGCGGATGGAGCTTCCGCTGCCGTGTGCGAGCGTGCGCACGGTAGGAATCGCACCGCATCCGGAGTGCGGCTGCGGTGCCGCCGTGTCACGAGTTGCGGCAGGCGCCTCGGATACTCGAACACGAGACGCCACAATGACGGAGTAACCCCGGTTGGGGGACAGTGTGAGTTGGAGGGGCGCATGTCTGATCTTCCCCGCAAGGCGGTCACCCGCACCGCCAAGCTGGCCGCGCTGCCACTGGGGTTCGCCGGCCGTGCCACCTGGGGCCTGGGCAAGCGGATAGGGGGCAGATCCGCCGAGATCGTCGGCCGCGAGCTCCAACAGCGCACCGCCGAGCAGCTCTTCAAGGTGCTCGGGGAGCTGAAGGGCGGCGCGATGAAGTTCGGGCAGGCGCTCTCGGTCTTCGAATCGGCGCTGCCCGAGGAGATCGCCGGGCCCTACCGTGCCGCGCTGACGAGGCTTCAGGAGGCGGCACCGCCGATGCCGACCAGCACGGTGCACTCCGTACTGGCGGAGCGGCTCGGTGACGACTGGCGCGAGCTGTTCGAGGAGTTCGAGGACAAACCGGCGGCCGCCGCGTCCATCGGACAGGTGCACCGGGCGGTGTGGCACGACGGCCGCGAGGTGGCCGTCAAGGTGCAGTACCCGGGGGCGGGCAAGGCGCTGCTGTCGGACCTCGGGCAGCTGAGCCGGTTCGCGCGGCTGCTGGGGCCGCTGATCCCGGGCATGGACATCAAGCCGCTGATCACCGAGCTGCGCGACCGGGTCTCGGAGGAGCTGGACTACGCCCTGGAGGCCGAGGCCCAGCGGGCGCATGCCGAGGAGTTCGCCGACGACCCCGATGTCGTCGTACCCGCCGTCGTCCACCAGAGCGACCAGGTGCTGGTGACGGAGTGGATGGACGGCGTCCCGCTGTCCGAGGTGATCCGTGACGGCACCGAGGAGCAGCGGGACCGGGCCGGACAGCTCCTGGCCCGCTTCCTCTTCTCCGGGCCCGCCCGCACCGGCCTGCTGCACGCCGACCCGCATCCGGGCAACTTCCGGCTGCTGCCCGGGGACGGCCCAAAGAGCCCGGACGGCCCCGCCGGGCAGTGGCGGCTGGGGGTACTGGACTTCGGCACCGTGGACCGGCTGCCCGAGGGCCTGCCGCCGACCATCGGCACCTCGCTTCGGATGACACTGGACGGCGCGGCGGACGCGGTCTATGGGCTGCTGCGCGACGAGGGCTTCGTCAAGGAGACCATCGAGCTGGATCCGGATGCGGTGCTGGACTATCTCCTGCCCATCATCGAGCCGGCGCTGGCCGAGGAGTTCACCTTCACCCGCGACTGGATGCGCCGGCAGGCGACCCGGATCGGCGATCCCCGCTCCCCCGCACACCAGTTGGGCAAGCGGCTCAATCTGCCGCCCTCGTATCTGCTGATCCACCGTGTGACCTTGAGCACGATCGGGGTGCTGTGCCAGCTGGGGGCGACGGTACGGCTGCGGGACGAGCTGGAGGCGTGGCTGCCCGGGTTCGTACCGGAGGAGGACACGACGGCGGAGGAGGCGGACCTCGCCCGGGAGATCGACGCGGAGATCGACGCCGAGCTGGAGGAGGAGGCCGTCGAGGAGAGCCCGGCCTGAGCGCGCCGCCCGGCGGGCCGGGCGGCGCCCGCCCTCACCACCAGCTGGAGTCCAGGCGGCCCTCGATGGCCCGGATGTTCTCCCGCGCGCAGGCCTCGCAGAAGTAACGGCGCTCGCCGTTCTC
Source organism: Streptomyces sp. NPDC048483 (assembly GCF_040651455.1). Taxonomy (NCBI): domain Bacteria; kingdom Bacillati; phylum Actinomycetota; class Actinomycetes; order Kitasatosporales; family Streptomycetaceae; genus Streptomyces; species Streptomyces sp. NPDC048483. The sequence continues at coordinate 46,546 of NZ_JBEZJZ010000004.1, read as the reverse complement.
GACGGAGCAGGTCCACGTCGGCGGCGTGCCCTCGGCGACCGCACCACAGCCGGCACACACGGTGTGGTCGCCGGTCAACTCCGCCTGTTCATGCGTCTTCTGTTCCACCATCCGAAGATATCCCCGTCAACGGCATCACCCCGGAGACAACGCCGCAACGCCACACGGGGCCCGCCCTGTCGGACGGACCCCGTGTGGCGGATGCAGACCCCCGTTACTGCATCACGGCCATGGCCAGCGCGCGGCGGGCACGCAGCGACGCGCGCTCGGCACGCCGCTGCATACGGCGCGCGGCGACGAGCCGATGCGCCCTGCGTTCGGATTCGGCCTCCCGCAGGCGTTCATGCATATGTGCACGCGCCAGGGCTTCTGGGATGAGTTGCATGGCGAGGTTCCTGTTCTGACGCGACTCGATCGCGTCGGCGTTCACGGGGACGGGTGTGTCGGTGAGGGTGGAGTTCATCGTGGGGTCCTGCTTCTTGGGATCCCGGGTGCCGGGACGGTCGATCGTTCCTGTGCCGGTGAGGTTCATGCCGAGACCGGGTTCTTGCGCGGACGGCCACGCGGACGCTTCCGGGGCACGACGACGCCCTGCACGAAGAGCTCGCCGCCCCAGACGCCCCACGGCTCGCGGCGGTCCTTGGCGCCGGCGAGGCAGGCCTCACGGACGGGACAGGTCTGACACAGCGTCTTGGCGTACTCGACGTCGGCCGGGGACTCGGCGAAGAAGACCTCGGGGTCGTAGGTGCGGCACGGGACGGCAGCGCCGAGGCGGTCGATCTCGTCGTCGAGCTCGGTGAGGGGCAGCAAGGAGTTCTCCTGGGGGTCGGGCGGAGGGATCAGGTCGGTGGCAACGGACGGGGTGTGCGTCTGCAGTTGCACGGTGTGTGTTCCTCGTCTGTGTCAGCCCGGCTGGTGGCGGGCGTTTGGGGCAAACAAAAGGGCCGCGGATCCCGGTGTGGGTTCCGCGGCCCTGGAAGGTGCCGACCTGATCTGCCGATCAGGCTGGATCTCTCCAGGGTTCGTGGCCGCGGTAGGCCCACATTTCATGCTGCGTCTGGTACTGCTTCCGGGATCCGGCACCATTGGCCGCCTCGAAGGCAAAGGCATTCGCCTGTGCCGCCGCTGCTGCTACCGCAGGTGCCTCGGTCGGTCGCGCGGTGCGCTCACTGGGCGTCAGCACAGCGAGGGACTCGGGGCGCGCGGCCTCGGCAGCGGACAGGCGGCCGAAGCCGGACAGACCGGTGCCCAGGAGCGAGGAGCCGAGGGTGCAGGTGGCGACGACCGAGAGATCGGTCATTTTGTTGGTCTCGATAATGCTGATCACTGGGCTCGCCTCCTCTCGGCGTCTCGGTGGACCGGGAATCCCGTTCCAGGCTTGTTCAAGTACAGCACGGATCCCTCGGATCTCGGAAGATTCCGTTGTCTCCGTTGCTTGTGAAGGCTATGGGGCTGCGCTCCACACACGCAAACTATTTTTCCGACGAGTTTTCCGCGGCGCCTTCGGATGCCTCCTCCGGCACGTCCACGAGTTCCTCGCCGGCGCAGAGTGCCAGCACATCTGCCCCGTAGCGGTCCAGCTTTCGCCGTCCCACCCCTGAGATGCCCGCAAGCTCCGGTTCGGTTCCCGGAACCGCCTCGGCAATTGCCATCAATGTCTTGTCGGTGAAGACGCAGTACGCCGGCTGCCGCGTCCGGGCGGCCTGTTCGGCGCGCCAGTCCCGCAGCCGCTCGTAGAGCCCCTCGTCGATCTCCGACGGGCAGTCCTCACAGCGCATCAGCTTCATCTCGCCCGCGTCCGTCAGGGTCTTGTTGCAGACCCGGCAGCGGGCCGGACGGCGGTCCCGGCGCCTGCTCGCCCCCGTCGAGGCCGCGCCGCCGCGCTCCACGCCGCCCGTGGCCGCTCCGGCAGTACGGCGCCCGGCCGCCGCCCCCGAACCGGGCCGCAGGCCGCTGAGGAACCGGCTGGCGCGCCGCGACGCGCGGCCGCCGGGCGAGCGCGCCAGCGACCACGACAGCCCCAGATGCAGCCGGGCGCGGGTCACCCCGACATACAGGAGCCGGCGCTCTTCCTCTATCTGCTCATCGGTCCTGGCGTAGGTGATCGGCATCATGCCTTCGGTCAGGCCCACCAGGAAGACGGCGTCCCACTCAAGGCCCTTGGCGGCGTGGAGCGACGCGAGCGTCACGCCCTCGACCGTCGGGGCGTGCTGGGCATTGGCCCGCTCGTCCAGCTCGGCAACGAGGTCGGCGAGGGTGGCGTCGGGGCGGGCCCTGGCGAAGTCCTCGGCGAGCCGCACCAGCGCCGCCAGGGATTCCCAGCGGTCGCGCACCGCCCCGGACCCGGCCGGCGGCTCGCTCGTCCAGCCCATGTCGCTGAGCACCGCCCGCACCTCGGACGGCAGGCCGACCGCGTCGTCGAGCAGCGCGTCGTTACCGCCGAAGCGCGCGGCTCCGCGCAGCTTGACCCCGGCCTCGCGTACCTCGGGCCGCTCGAAGAACCGCTCGGCCCCGCGCAGCTGGTAGGGCACACCGGCGTCGGCCAGCGCCTGTTCGTAGACCTCGGACTGGGCGTTGATGCGGAAGAGCACGGCGATCTCACCGGCGGAGACGCCGGAGGCGATGAGGTCGCGGATCCGCCGGGCGGTGCCCTCCGCCTCGGCCGGCTCGTCCGCGTACTCCACATACGCGGGCTCCGGCCCGGCCGCGCGCTGCGAGACCAGCTCCAGCCGGTGCTCGGCGGCACGGCCCCTGGCCTGGGTGAGCAGCCCGTTGGCGAGGTGCACGACCTGCGGGGTGGAGCGGTAGTCGCGCACCAGCTTGACGACGGTGGCGTTCGGGTGGCGGGTACGGAAGTTGAGGAGGTGGTCCGGGGTGGCGCCGGTGAAGCTGTAGATCGTCTGGCTGGCGTCGCCGACCACGCACAGGCTGTCGCGGTCCCCCAGCCACAGCTCCAGCAGCCGCTGCTGGAGCGGGCTGACGTCCTGGTACTCGTCGACGACGAAGTGCTGATACTGCGTGCGGACCTGCTCGGCGATGTCCTGCCGGTCCTGCAGGACACCGACCGTGAGCAGCAGCACATCCTCGAAGTCGATGGTGCCCCGGTCGCGCTTGAGCTGCTCGTAGGTGCCGTAGATCTGCCCGATCTCGGCCGGGTCGCGCGGGGCCTCCCGGCCGGCCTTGGCGACCGCGGCCGGATAGTCGGCGGGCACGGTCTGGGTGACCTTGGACCATTCGATCTCGCCCGTGACATCCCGCAGCTCATTGCGGTCGAGCCGGATACGGCACCGCGCGGCGGCCTCGGCGACGAGCTGGACCTTGCGCTCCAGCAGCCGCGGGACCTCCCCGCCGACGGCCTTCGGCCAGAAGAACTGCAGCTGTCGCAGGGCCGCGGAGTGGAACGTCCTGGCCTGGACTCCCCCTGCCCCGAGCTGCCGCAGCCGACCCCGCATCTCGCCGGCCGCGCGCGCGGTGAACGTGACGGCAAGCACACTGGCCGGCTGCAGGATCCCGGCCCGCACGCCGTACGCGATCCGGTGCGTGATCGCCCGGGTCTTCCCCGTCCCGGCCCCGGCCAGCACACACACCGGACCGTGCAGGGCCGTCGCGACCTCGCGCTGCTCGGGGTCGAGCCCGTCGAGCACCGCATCGGCCGACTCGGGGACCCGCGGGAAGAGAGTGGAGTGGGTTGCTGCTGTCACCCCGCCATGCTGCCAGGTCCGTGGAGCCCTCCGGGAAAGCTGTCCACAGCCGCCGGATTCCGGTCGTACCGCCCCCGCCCGCTGGGGACGAGCGACGCTCCGCGGTCGGGCGGCCCTGATGTGCCGTGTCCCCGCGGCCGGGGCCGGACGGTGGCCGGGGGCGGGTGAGCGGGACGGCCCCCGGACCCCTCGGGAATGGTCCGGCGCCCCTGTGCGTTCCTGTCCTAGTCGTCCCGGCGCACAAGGTGCCGGGCGGCCGGTAACACCGGACCTACGTGAAGGAGCGCGGGGCGCATGGCGGGCACTGTGACGATGTACAGCACCACCTGGTGCGGCTACTGCCGACGGCTGAAGGGGCAGATGGACCGCGAGCAGATCGCGTACACCGAGATCAACATTGAGCAGGACCCGGAGTCGGCGGCGTTCGTGGAGAAGGCGAACGGCGGTAACCAGACCGTACCGACCGTGCTCTTCCCGGACGGGTCGACGCTGACGAATCCGTCCCTGGCGCAGGTCAAGCAGAAGATCGGGGTGTGAGACACCTCACGCGGCCGTGGGCCGGGCCGTTCGCGGGCCCGGCCTGCGGCGCCGTGAGGGTCAGGGCCTGGGGAGCGGCTTGCCGTACCAGAGCTCGATGAGGCGGGCGGCGATGGAGATGCCGTAGGGCGGCAGGACCTCGCCGGATTCGAAGGCGGCGCGCAGGTCCTCGCGGGAGAACCAGCGGGCCTCCTCGATCTCTTCGCCGTCGACCTGGATCTCGGCGGACGTGGCGCGGGCCATGAAGCCGAGCATCAGGCTGGAGGGGAAGGGCCAGGGCTGGCTGGCCACGTACTCCACCTCGCCGACGACGACGCCGGCCTCCTCGAAGACCTCGCGGGCGACGGACTGCTCGATGGACTCGCCGGGCTCGACGAAGCCGGCGAGGGTGGAGAAGCGGCCTTCGGGCCAGTGGACCTGGCGGCCGAGGAGGGCGCGGTCCTCCTCGTCGGTGACCAGCATGATCACGGCCGGGTCGGTGCGCGGGTAGTGCTCGGCGCCGCAGGCCGGGCAGCGGCGGATGTGGCCGGCGGCCGCGATGACGGTGCGTTCGCCGCAGCGGGAGCAGAAGCGGTGCAGGCGCTGCCAGTTCTCGAGGGCGACGGCGTGGACGAGGAGTCCGGCGTCCCGGGGGGAGAGGAGCAGTCCCGCTTCGCGCAGCCCGGCCGGGCGCGCGGACTGGTCCATGCGGCCGGGGAGGGCGTCCTTCTGGAGGGCGAAGTAGCTGACGCCCTCTTCGTCGGTACCCAGGTAGTAGCGGTGGGACTCGGTCAGCGGCGCCTCGAAGGACGGCGTCGTGATCAGTTCGGTGCGGCCGTCGGGGGTGTCATCGATCAGTGCCTGGCCGCCGGACACCACGAAGACGCGCGTCGTCGGATGGCTCCAGGCCGCCGCGAGCCATGCCTCGTCGAGACGGTGATGGGCGGAGCGGTCGATCCCGCTCGGTGCGCTGAAAGTGATCGGCCGGTCGGCGCTGTGGTGGTTGGTCCAGGTGGTCACTGCTGTTTCCAACTCCCCCTGTGGCGTGGGTGTGTGCTGCGTACGGGCGCGGGGCGGGACGGCGGACGGGCGGGACGGGAGCGGACGGACGGGAGTGCGGTCAGGCCGTGCCCCGGCGGGGCCGCCAGTTCTCCGCCAGGTCCTCCCAGAGGTGGGCGGCGGTCTCGACGCCCTTCATCAGCAGGTCCAGCTCGACCTTCTCGTTCGGTGCGTGCCAGCCGTCGGAGGGGACGGAGATGCCGAGGAAGAGGACGGGGACGCCGAGGATGTCCTGGAGGTCGGCGGCGGGGCCCGAGCCGCCTTCCCGGGTGAAGAGGATCTTTTGGCCGAAGGCCCGTCCCATGGCGCGGACGACGGACTGCAGCGCGGGGTGGTCGAGCGGGGTCAGGCAGGGGCGGGTGGCGCCCCAGAAGGTGATCTCGTGGCGGATGCCGGCCGGGAGGCTCGCTGCGACCCAGTCGCGGACGGACCGCTGCACGGCGTCGGCGTCCTGGCCCGCAACGAGCCGGAAGGAGAGCTTCAGCTGGGCGGCGGCCGGGACGATGGTCTTGCCGCCGGGGCCCTGATAGCCGCCGGCGATGCCGTTGACCTCGGCGGTGGGGCGGGCCCAGATGCGCTCCAGGGTCGTGTTGCCGGTCTCACCGAGGGCGGCGTGGGAGTGCGCGGTGCGCAGCCACCGGTCCTCGTCGAAGGGCAGCTCGGCGAAGAGTGCGCGTTCGCGGTCGGTGAGCTCGATCACGCCGTCGTAGAAGCCGGGGACGGCGACGCGGCGGTCGTCGTCATGAAGGGCGGCGGCCAGCCGGGCGGCCTCGGTGGCGGGGTTGGGCACCGCACCGCCGAAGGAGCCGGAGTGGATGTCCTGGTCGGGGCCGTACAGGTCGATCTGGCAGTCCGTCAGGCCGCGCATGCCGGTGCAGACGGTGGGGGTGTCCGCGGCCCACATACCGGTGTCGGAGACGATCACGGCGTCGCAGGCGAGGCGGTCGGCGTGCCGGGCGACCAGCGCCGGGAAGTGCGGGGAGCCGGACTCCTCCTCGCCCTCGATGAGGAGCTTGAGGTTGACGGCGGGGGCGGTGCGCCCGGTGGCGGCGAGGTGCGCGCGGACGCCCAGGGTGTGGAAGAACACCTGGCCCTTGTCGTCGGCGGCGCCGCGGGCATAGAGCCTGCCGTCCACGGTCTGCGGCTCGAAGGGGTCGGTGTGCCAGCCGTCCTCGCGGGCGGCGGGCTGGACGTCGTGGTGTCCGTAGACGAGCACCGTCGGCGCGGCCGGGTCGCCGGAGGGCCACTCGGCGTAGACCGCGGGCAGGCCGTCGGTCTCCCATATCTCGGCGGTCGGGAAGCCGGTGCCGGTGAGCTTCGCGGCGAGCCATTCGGCGCTGCGGCGCACCTCGCCGGCGCGCTCCGGGTCGGCCGAGACGGAGGGGATGCGCAGCCACTCGGCGAGGTCGTCGAGGAACGTGACGCGGTGGTCGGCGATGTACGCGCGGACGGCACTGTCCGGGGTGGTGCTCATATGGCCGAGCCTATCGGCCTTGCGGGGGCGGGCGGTCGGCGGTCTCACCGAGCAGGATGCGCTCGAGTCCGGCCCGGCCGGGCAGCTTCCGGGGCCGGACGACCTCGCCGGTGCGGACGTAGACGAAGGCGGCGCCCACGGCGGAGGGCCGCAGGCCGTGGCGCTCGGCCCAGGCGAGGCGGTAGATGGCCAGCTGGAGGGGGTCGGCGCCCGGGGTGCGCTGCGGGCCGCGGCCACGGGGCTGGGCGCGGGTGGTCTTCCAGTCGACGATCTCGAAGCGGTCCTTGCCGCCCGCGCCGGGTTCCTTGTAGACGGCGTCGATCCGGCCGCGGATCACGCGTCCGGCGAGGGTCAGCTGGAAGGGGGCCTCGACGCGGTACGGGGTGCGGTGGGCGTAGGGAGTGCGGACGAAGGCTTCCTTGAGGGCCTCCAGCTCGCGTTCGTCGGCGATCTCCGCGTCGTCCGGTCCGTCGCCGGGGAGTTCGTCGGGGCCGAGCAGGGGCAGCGTCAGCTCCTCGAAGCGGGACTCGACCCAGGCGTGGAAGCGGGTGCCGCGGCGGGCGCCGGGCAGCGGCGGGCGCGGCATGGGGCGGGCGAGCTCGCGGGCGAAGCCGTCCGGGTCGGCGGCGAGGTGGAGCAGCTGGGTGGCGCTGAGGGAGGGCGGGAGCGGAACGTCGCGGACCGTCGCCCGGGAGCGGCGCAGCTCGTCGGCGAGGGCGTCGAGGTCGCGGTCCCAGGACCCTGCGGTGCGGCGTTCCTCGGGGAGGAGGGCGCGGGAGTCCTCGGTGCCGGGGTCGGGCGGCGGGGCGGAGCGCTGGGCGATGATGCGGCGGGCGGGGGCTTCGGGGGCGTCGTCGAAGGGGTCGGGTTCATCGCTTTCGTACGGGTCGGCGTAGGCGTCGTCGTACGGATCGGGGTACTCGGCGTCGTCCGGCCCGGCGTACGGGTCGCCGTGCGGGGCTTCGTACGGACCGTCGTACGGCTCCCTGGCCGCCTCGTCCTGCGGGGGCGTCGGCCACTCCGGGGCGTCGGCGAAGAGCGACTCGGAGGGGGGAGCGGGGGCGGGGGCCGGGACCGGGACCGGGGGCTTCCCCAGGCGCGCCAGGTGCCCCCGGACCGTGGCGGCCGCGGCCCGGCGCCGGGCGGTGGCGACGGGGTCCAGGGGCAGCGGCCAGGCCCGCTCGGCGGCGGCCTCGGTGAGGGCGGGGTTCTCGGCGTCCTTCTCCGGGGCGTCGGCCCAGGCCTCGATCTCGCCGTGGCCGGCCTCGCAGTGCTCGCGGAGCGCGGTGAGGAAGGCGGACGGGCCACGGGGGCGTTTCTGGCTCGGGCCCCACCAGTGGCCGGAGCCGAGGAGGAGCGAGCGGGGGCGGGTGAAGGTGACGTAGCCCAGGCGGAGTTCCTCGGTCTCCTGGTGGTCCTTCATCGCCTCCTTGAAGGTTTTCAGGCCGCGGGCGGCCCATTCGCCGACGTCGGGGAGGGTGGCGGCGTCGCCGCGCAGGGCGTGCGGCAGGACCTTGGGCTGGGTGGTCCAGGACTCGCGGGCCTGTTCGCTGGGGAACTGCTTGGCGACCAGGCCGGGGACGGCGACGACGTCCCACTCCAGGCCCTTGGACTTGTGGGCGGTGAGCACCTTGACGGTGTTGTCGCCGCCGGGGAGCGAGCTGTCCAGGCCCTTTTCGTGCTGGACGGCGGTGCGCAGGAAGCCGAGGAAGGCGAGCAGGGTGGCCTCGCCGTCGAGGGCGGCGCCGCCCTGTTTGGCGGCGAAGCCGGCCGCGATGTCCAGGAAGGTGCCGAGGGTTTCGCGGCGGCGGGCGGCGAGGGCGTGGGGGGAGGCGGAGAGTTCGACCTCCAGGCCGGTGGTGGTCAGCACCCGGTGGAGTACGTCCATGAGCGGGTCGCTCAGGCAGCGGCGCAGGTCGCGGAGCTCGGTGGCGAGGCGGGCGAAGCGGATCCGGGCATCGGTGGAGAAGGGCAGGCCGTCGTCGGGGCCGTCGGCCTCCAGGAAGGTGTCGAGGGCGTCGGCGAGGGAGACGGTCTCGGCCGGGTCGGTGCCCTCGACGGCTTCGGCGAGCCGCTGTGCGGGGTCGTCGGAGGGGCCGCCGTGGTGGACGAGGGTGCGGGCGCGGCGGCCCAGGAGGGCGAGGTCGCGGGGGCCGATGCGCCAGCGGGGGCCGATCAGGAGGCGGACCAGGGAGGCGTTGGCGGTGGGGTCCTGGAGGACCTCGCAGACGGCGACGAGGTCGGCGATCTCGGGCAGGTGGAGGAGCCCGGAGAGGCCGACGACCTCGACGGGGATGTCGCGGGCGACCAGTTCGCCCTGGATGCGGGCGAAGTCGCCCGCGGTGCGGCACAGGACGGCGATCTCGCCGGGCCGGGTGCCCGTACGGACGAGGTGAGCGAGGGAGTCGGCGAGCCAGGCGAGCTCTTCGGCGTGGGTGGGCAGCAGGGCGCAGCGGACCGTGCCGTCGCGTTCGGCGCCGGGGGCGGGGCGCAGCGCCTCGACGCCTTCGTGCATCCGGCGCAGGGGTGCGGCGAGGCCGTTGGCGAGGTGGAGGAGGCGGCCGCCGCTGCGGCGGTTCTCGCTGAGGGCGTAGCGGCGGGCGGGGGTGCCGTCCCGGAAGGGGAAGTGGGCGGGGAAGTCGTCGAGGTTGGCGACGGAGGCGCCGCGCCAGCCGTAGATGGCCTGGCAGGGGTCACCGACGGCGGTGACGGCGTGCCCGGTGGCGCTCCCGCCTTCCGCGCCGAACAGGCCGGAGAGCAGGAGCCGTTGGGCGACGGAGGTGTCCTGGTACTCGTCCAGGAGGACGACGCGGAACTCCTCGCGCAGGGCCTGGCCGACTTCGGGGCGGGTGGTGGCGAGGGTGGCGGACAGGGCGATCTGGTCGCCGAAGTCGAGGAGGTCGCGGCGGCGTTTCTCGTCGCGGTAGGCGCCGACGAGGGCGAGGAGCTCATGGCGGGCGCGGGCGGTTTCGGGGACCTTGCGCAGGTCGGCGTTGGTGAGCGGGACGGCGTCCAGGGTGGCGAGCAGGTCACTGTCGTAGGTGTGCAGGCGGGCGGGGTCCACCAGGTGTTCGGCGAGTTCGCCGTCGAGGGCGAGGAGGTCCTCCACCAGGGCGGGCAGCGATTTGGTGAGCGCCGGGTAGGGGCCGGGGGCGGTGCGCAGGACGCGGGCGGCGAGCTGGAAGCGGGTGGCGTCGGCGAGGAGGCGGGCGCTGGGCTCGAGGCCGATGCGCAGGCCGTGGTCCTTCAGGAGCCGGCCGGCGAAGGCGTGGTAGGTGGAGATGCGGGGCTCGCCGGCGGGCTCGTCGGCGCCGCCGGGGAGGGCTTCGGGGTCGGTGACGCCGGCCGCGAGCAGGGCGGCCCGTACGCGTTCGGCGAGCTCGCCGGCGGCCTTGTTGGTGAAGGTCAGCCCGAGGACCTGGTCGGGGGCGACCTGGCCGGTGCCCACCAGCCACACCACCCGCGCGGCCATCACCGTCGTCTTGCCGGATCCGGCTCCGGCCACGATGACCTGCGGGGCGGGCGGGGCGGTGATGCACGCCGTCTGCTCCGGTGTGAACGGGATGCCGAGGAGCTCCTTGAGCTGCTCGGGGTCGGTGATGCGGGCTGACACATCGCACACCGTAACCGGCACCACTGACAATCGCGGCGGGCCGGGCCATCCGCCCAGGTCAGGGCCCCGGCCCGGCCGGCCGGGCCGCGTACGGGCCCGGCCGCTCACTCCACGATGTGGCGCCCCTCCGGCTGGGAGCTGCACGAGGCGCGGAAGGCGCAGTGCGTGCAGTGGGTTCCGGTGGTGGGCGTGAAGCGCTCCTCCAGGACGCGGCCCGCGGCGGTGGCGAGCAGCTCGCCGACCCATTCGCCCTCGGGCGGCGGCTGCGCCTGTACGGCGGGCAGCGCGTCGCCGCCCTCCTTCTGCGGCGCGCCGAGGCGCAGGTGGACCAGTTCCGCGCCGCCGGGGCCGGGGCTGTGCCCGTCGAAGGCGTCGTCGACGGCGCCCTCGCGCACGGCGAGCTGGTAGACGGCGAGCTGGGGGTGGCGGGCGACCTCGGGGCCGGTGGGCTTCTGTTTGCCGGTCTTGAAGTCGACGACGTAGGCGCGGCCCTGGGCGTCCCGTTCGACGCGGTCCATGCTGCCGCGGATGCGGACCTCGTACGCCCCGGCCGCGAGGGTGACGTCGAAGCCGTGCTCGCTGGCGACGGCGTGGCGGCCGTGGGTTTCGCGTGCCGTGACGTGCCAGCGCAGGAAGCGTTCGAGGGCGGCGCGGGCGGTGTCCTTCTCCTGGCGGGACTTCCAGGGGGCGTCGAAGGCGAGGGCGTCCCAGACGGAGTCCAGGCGCTCCATCAGGACGTTCAGATCGGCGGGGCTGCGGCCGGAGGCGACCTCGTCGGCGAGGACGTGGACGACGTTTCCGAAGCCCTGGGCGGCGGTGGCGGGCTTGTCCGCCTTGACCTCGCGGCCCAGGAACCACTGGAGGGAGCAGGTGTTGGCGAGCTGGTCCAGGGCGCTGCCGGAGAGGACGACGGGCCGGTCGCGGTCGCGCAGCGGGACGCCGCTGTGGGTCGGGTCGGCCAGGCCCCACCAGGTGTCCGGATGGGCGGCGGGCACCAGGGGGTGGCCGTCGTCGTCGGTCAGGGCGGCGAGCCGGGCGAGGCGCTGGGCGGCGGCGTCGCGCAGCGCCTCGGTGGCGGCCGGGTCGACGGTGGTGGCGCGCAGTTCGGCGACCAGGGCGGCGACGGAGAGGGGGCGGCGGGGGCGGCCGGTGACGTCCTGGGGGGTGACGCCGAGCTCGGTCAGGAACCGGGAGGGCTGGTCGCCGTCGTCGGCGGCGGCCTTGACGGCGGTGACCACCAGGCGTTCACGGGCACGGGTCGCGGCCACGTAGAACAGCCGGCGCTCCTCGGCGAGCAGCGCGCCCGGCGTGAGGGGTTCGGCCAGGCCGTCCCGGCCGATACGGTCCGCCTCCAGGAGGGAGCCGCGGCGGCGCAGGTCGGGCCAGAGGCCCTCCTGGACCCCGGCGACGACCACGAGGCGCCATTCCAGGCCCTTGGCGCGGTGGGCGGTCATCAGGCGCACGGCATCGGGGCGCACCGTGCGGCGGGTGAGGGTGTCGGCGGCGATGTCCTGGGCGTCCAGCTCCTCCAGGAAGTTCAGGGCGCCGCGGCCGCCGGTGCGTTCCTCGGCGCGGGCCGCGGTCTCGAAGAGGGCGACCACGGCGTCCAGGTCACGGTCGGCGTTGCGGCCGGCCGTGCCGCCGCGCCGGGCGGCGCGCTCCAGGCGGCCCGGCCAGGGGGTGCCGTCCCACAGTTCCCACAGGGCCTCTTCGGCGGTGCCGCCGCCCGCGAGGAGTTCGCGGGCCTTGCGCAGCAGCAGGCCGAGCCGCTGGGCGCCGCGGGCGTACGCCGGATCGTGGGCCACCAGGCGCTGCGGTTCGGCGAGCGCGCGGGCGATCAGCTCGTCGGAGGGCGGGGGCAGCGCCGTGCCCGCGGCCCGTTCCTCCTCGCGCAGCGCGCGGCCCAGGCGGCGCAGGTCGGCGGAGTCCATGCCGCCCAGGGGGGAGGTCAGCAGGTCGAGGGCGGTCTCGGTGTCGAGGGAGGCGGCCGGGTCCGCGTCCAGGACGGCGCGCGCCGCCACCCGCAGCGCCGTCAGGAGGGGAGCGACGGCCGGTTCGTGGCGCAGCGGGAGGTCGTCGCCGTCGATGTCGAGGGGCACCCCGGCAGAGGTGAGCGCACGGCGTACGACGGGGATCGAGCGCCCTCCGGCGCGCACCAGCACCGCCATCTCGCGCCACGGCACACCGTCCTCCAGATGGGCGCGCCGCAGGATGTCGGCGATGTTCTCCAGCTCGGTGCCCGGCGTCGGGTAGGTGTACGCCTCGACGCGGCCGCCCTCCCATGCGGCGGCCAGCTCGCGGTGGGCCCGTACCTTCTGGGCCGGAAGGCGGGTGAGCGGCATCCGGTGGGTGAGCAGCCGGGTGGCCGCCAGCAGCGCGGCCCCCGAGCGCCTGGAGGTGCGCAGGACCTCCACCGGGGCGGGGGTGCCGTCGGCGCGCCGGAAGGTCTCGGGGAAATCGAGGATGCCGTTCACGTCGGCGCCGCGGAAGGCGTAGATCGACTGGTCGGGGTCGCCGAAGGCGAGGAGCGTACGGCCCGGGGTGCCCGGTGTGCCGGGAGCGCCCTGGTGGCCGGCCAGGGCGCTCAGCAGCCGTACCTGGGCGACGTCGGTGTCCTGGTACTCGTCGACGTAGACCGCGTCATAGGCGGCCGCCAGCTGCGCCGCGACGCGGGGGTCCTGGGCGAGCAGTACGGCGCGGTGCAGGAGTTCGGCGTAGTCCAGCACGCCCTGGGCGTCCAGGACGTCGAGATATTCGGCCAGGAAGGCCGCGGCGGCGCTCCAGTCGGGGCGGCCGGTGCGCCGGGCGAAGGCGCCGAGGGAGTCCGGGCCCAGGCCCAGTTCGCGGCTGCGGGCGAGCACCGCGCGGACCTCGTCGGCGAAGCCGCGGGTGGTCAGGCAGGCCCGCAGCTCGTCGGGCCAGCTCACCTGGGCGCGGCCGTCGTCGGCCAGCTGGGCCTGGCCTTCGAGGAGCTCGCGGACGACGAGGTCCTGTTCGGGGCCGGAGAGCAGGCGCAGCGGGTCGGCGAAGAGATCGGCGTCCTGGTGGGCGCGGACCAGGGCGTAGGAGAAGGAGTGGAACGTGGTGGCCCGGGGCGCCTGGCCGGCGCCGACCCGGGCGGCGAGCCGGTCGCGGAGTTCCACGGCGGCCTTGCGGCTGAAGGTCAGGACGAGGATCCGCTCGGGGTCGGCGCCGTCGCGCACCCGGCGGGCCACCGACTCCACCAGCGTCGTGGTCTTCCCGGTGCCGGGCCCGGCGAGCACCAGGAGGGGCCCGTGGCGGTGGTCAACCACGACGCGCTGTGCTGCGTCCAAGGCAGGGGGCTCCACCGCCGCCGGCGGCGTACGCACCAGCCGGTACGCGCCGGGGGCATCCCGCCGCGCCGCCCGGTGCGGCGGCGTCGACGGGACGGCCGAGATGGAGGAACTCACGTGGATCGCCGGTCCTGATGGGGTTGCTGATCAAGGTGTGGTGGGTGAGGGCAGTGCCGGACGACGCTACGCCAAGCCGCTCACGAGCCGTCCCAGCGGGCCCGCCGCATGTCCAGTCGCGGTATATGGCCCTCGGCGGAACGGGAGGCCTCCCGCAGCGGTGTGCCCTCGTCCCGGTAGTGCGCCAACGCGCGCAGTTCATGGCCGGGCAGCAGGACCCCGTCCGAGCGCACCACCCGCCACCAGGGCACCGCTCCGCCGTAGAGAGCCATGACACGGCCCACCTGCCTGGGCCCGCCCTCCCGTCGCCCGCCACCGCCCTTCGCCGGAAGCCCTTCGGGCCGCCCCTCTTCTCGCAACCACTCCGCCACATCCCCGTACGTCATCACCCGCCCCGCAGGGATCAGCTCGGCGACGGCGAGCACCCGCTCGGCGTACTCGGGAAGATCGCCGGGTTCGGGCAGCTCACCGGCGTCCGGACCGTCCTGCTCGCGCGCCCCCGAATCTCCACTCCCACTCATTCGGTCCATCCTGCCGCACGGCACCGACAATGGGATCGGACACACGGTCCGGGACTCCCGTGGAGGTCCGCCGACAAGGTGCCGCCGAGGTGGAGCGGTGGAGATCGTTCCGTTTTCCGCGCCCCCGAAATGCACCCTGATGCCCCCCACCACTGGTCGGTCGTGCCACCATCTTCCGGACGGTGACTGGTGATACGAGATCAAGAAGAGACGGCCGAGCAGCAGGGTGCAGCGCCTCCACGGGAGGCGGGCGCCCCTGACGCGCTGGCCGCCGGCGCCCCCAAGCCGACGGAAAAGGCGAGCACGATCAAGAAGGCCCAACCACCCGAGGCGTCCGAGAGGCCGAAAGAGCCCGCGGACCCCGAGCCACGCGCGCGGCAGCAGGAGGAGCCGCACCCCGGCGACAAGGAGCGCAAGGACGAGAAGAAGCCGGCCGCCGGCGCGCCCCGTACGGGGTCGCACCGCGCCGACCTGAACGCCGACGAGCACGGCGAGTTCCACGTCGACCGGGTCTCCGGTGACGAGCCGCTGCTGCCCGCCCGGGTGCACCGCCCCTCCGACCTGCTGCGGCTGCTGCTCGGCATCGTCGGGATCGCGCTGGTCCTCGGTCTCGCCACCTTCGCGCACGGCACCACCCAGGGCCTGAAGAACGACATCGGCAAGGGCTTCGGGGCGGCGCCCGAGCTGCTGATCAACCTGGCCGGGCTGACGTCCAGCGTCGCGGTGCTGATCGTCCCGGTCGCGTTCGCCGTCGAGCGGCTGATCAAGCGGGACGGGCTGCGGATCGCGGACGGCGTGCTCGCCGCCGTACTGGCGCACGGCGTGTCGCTGGCCACCGACCTGTGGGTGGCCGAGGCGGCCCCGCCGTCCATCCGGGCGGCACTCACCCAGCCGCTGGAGAACGGTTCCCTCTCGGCGCCGGTGCACAGCTATCTGGCGCCCGTGATCGCCTATATGACGGCGGTGGGCATGGCCCGGCGGCCGCGCTGGCGGGTCGCGATGTGGGGCGTGGTGCTGCTGGACGTCGTCGCGGTGCTGGTCGGGCGGTACTCCACGCCGTTCGCGATCGCCACGACCCTGCTGATCGGCTGGACCGTCGCCTACGGCACGCTCTACGCCGTCGGCTCCCCCAATGTCCGCCCCACCGGCCAGAACCTCCTCGCGGGGCTGCGCCGGGTCGGTTTCCACCCGGTCAGCGCCATGCGCGCGGAGGACGCCGTCAGCCCGGAGCAGAACGAGCACGCGGACCGCGGCCGCCGCTACCTCGTCACCCTGGAGGACGGCCCGCCCATCGACGTCACCGTCGTGGACCGCGAGCAGCAGGCGCAGGGCTTCTTCTACCGGGTCTGGCGGCGGCTGTCGCTGCGCGGCATCAACCAGCGCCGCAGCCTCCAGTCGCTGCGTCAGGCCCTCGAGCAGGAGGCGCTGCTGGCGTACGCGGCGATCGCGGCCGGCGCCAACGCCCCCAAGCTGATCGCCACCTCCGAGCTCGGCCCGGACGCGGTGATGCTGGTCTACGAGCACATCGGCGGCCGCACCTTCGACTCGCTGGCCGACGAGGAGATCACCGACGCGCTGATGCACAGCGCCTGGCGGCAGGTCGAGGCGCTCCAGTCGCGGCGGATCGCGCACCGGCGGCTGGTGGGCAATGCCCTTCTGGTGGATCGTTCCGGCAATATCGTTCTGACCGAGCTGCGCGGCGGTGAGATCGCGGCCGGGGACCTCGTCCTGCGGATGGACATCGCCCAGCTGCTGGCCACCTGCGGGCTGCGCGTCGGCGCCGAGCGGGCCGTCGCCGCGGCCGTCGAGGTGCTGGGCCCGGACGCCGTCGCCGACAGCCTGCCGCTGCTCCAGCCGATCGCGCTCAGCCGGACCACCCGCGCCACCCTGCGCCAGCTTGCCCGTGAGCGCTCCAAGCGCGAGCGCGAGGCCGTACTGGCCGCCTCGCAGGAGGCCAAGGAGGCGCGCGAGGCGCGTGAGGCGGAGGGCCCCAGGGACCGCAAGATGCTGCGGGCCGAGCGGAACGCCGCGAAGAACGCCGAGAAGCGCGCCCTGGAGGAGGTGTCGGAGGAGGCCCGCGAGGAGGACCTGCTGGCCCAGATCCGCCGCCAGGTGCTGCTGATCCGCCCGACAGCAGTGATCGAACCGGCGAAGCTGGAACGGCTGAGCCCACGCATCCTGATCAGCTGGATCGCCGGGGCGTTCGCGGTGTATCTGCTGCTGTCGCAGCTGGCCAACTTCAACCTCGGCGACGTGGTCAGCAGGGCCCAGTGGGTGTGGGTCCTGGTGGCGATGTTCTTCTCGGCGCTGACGTACCCCGCGGCGGCGATGAGCCTGCTGGGCTTCGTCACCGAGAAGGTGCCGTTCGGCAAGACGGTCATCGCGCAGATCGCGGGCAACTTCGTGAAGCTGGTGGCGCCCGCGGCGATCGGCGGGGTGGCACTCAACACCCGCTTCCTGCAGCGCGCCGGGGTCCGGCCCGGCCTGGCGGTGGCCAGCGTCGGCGCATCGCAGCTGTTCGGGCTGGGCAGCCACATCACGCTGCTGCTGGCCTTCGGCTATCTGACCGGCACCGAGCACGCGCCGCAGATCTCGCCGTCCCGTACGGTCATCGCCGGGCTGCTGACGGTGGCCGTACTGGTCCTGGTGGTGACCGCCGTCCCGGCGCTGCGCAAGTTCGTCTCGACGCGGCTGCGGTCGCTGTTCGCCGGGGTGGTCCCGCGGATGCTGGACATCCTCCAGCGGCCGGGGAAGCTGATCACCGGTATCGGCGGGATGCTGCTGCTGACGGCGGCGAATGTGATGTGCCTGGACGCCTCGATCCGGGCGTTCGGCGGCGGCGACAGGATCAGTTACGCGGGCATCGCGGTTGCCTTCCTCGCCGGCAACGCGCTGGGCTCTGCCGCTCCGACGCCGGGCGGTCTGGGTGCCGTCGAGGGTGCGCTGTTCACCGCGCTGACGTTCTCGGGGCTGGCCGCCGCCACGGCCTTCCCCGCCGTCCTGCTGTTCCGCCTGATGACCTTCTGGCTCCCGGTGCTGCCGGGCTGGGTGGCCTTCACGCGTCTGAGCCGCAGGGGCGAGATCTGAGCGCACCTGCGGCAGCACACGTCTGCTCTGCCTCACCCTTGCCGCGATATGCGGGTCTCCCCCGCTTCCCGGCAAGGGGAAACAGGACATTTATCGCCACCCGCAACACTTCCGCACACCTACCGTGACAACGCCCCCAAAGCGCAGGGGCCACCGCCCGCCAGGACGGCGGGCGGTGGCCCCTCGTTGTTGCGTGTGGCGGGGTGCGCCCGCCTCTCTCGACAGCGCCGGGCGTCGGTGAACCGGCGCGCCGCCCGTCAGTAGACCGGCTTCTCCGGCTCGACGGTGTTGACCCAGCCGATGACACCGCCGCCGACGTGGACGGCGTCGGCGAAGCCCGCGGACTTCAGGACGGCCAGCACCTCGGCCGAGCGGACGCCCGTCTTGCAGTGCAGGACGATCTTCTTGTCCTGGGGGAGGTCCTGGAGGGCGGTGCCCATCAGGAACTCGTTCTTCGGGATCAGCCGGGCGCCGGGGATGGAGACGATCTCGTACTCGTTCGGCTCGCGGACGTCGATGATGTCGATCTTCTCGTCGGCGTCGATCCACTCCTTGAGCTGCTTGGGAGTGATCGTCGAGCCGGCCGCCGCCTCCTGGGCCTCCTCGGAGACGACGCCGCAGAAGGCCTCGTAGTCGATGAGCTCGGTGACGGTGGGGTTCTCACCGCAGACCGCGCAGTCGGGGTCCTTGCGGACCTTGACCTGGCGGTAGGTCATCTCCAGCGCGTCGTAGATCATCAGCCGGCCGACCAGCGGGTCACCGATGCCGGCGAGCAGCTTGATGGCCTCGTTGACCTGGATGGAGCCGATGGAGGCGCACAGCACACCCAGGACACCGCCCTCGGCGCAGGAGGGGACCATGCCGGGCGGCGGGGGCTCCGGGTACAGGCAGCGGTAGCAGGGGCCGTGCTCGCTCCAGAACACCGAGGCCTGGCCGTCGAAGCGGTAGATCGAACCCCAGACGTACGGCTTGTTCAGCAGCACACAGGCGTCGTTGACCAGGTAGCGGGTGGCGAAGTTGTCCGTGCCGTCGACGATCAGGTCGTACTCGGCGAAGAGCTCCAGGACGTTCGTGGAGTCCAGGCGCTCCTCGTGCAGGTTGACCGTGACATACGGGTTGATGCCCAGCACCGTGTCCTTGGCGGACGCGGCCTTGGAGCGGCCGATGTCCGCCTGGCTGTGGATGATCTGGCGCTGCAGGTTCGACTCGTCGACCTCGTCGAACTCCACGATGCCGAGGGTGCCGACGCCGGCCGCGGCGAGGTACATCAGCGCGGGCGATCCCAGGCCGCCGGCGCCGACAGCCAGCACCTTGGCGTTCTTCAGCCGCTTCTGCCCGTCCATCCCGACATCGGGGATGATCAGGTGGCGGGAGTACCTGCGGACCTCGTCTACGGTCAGCTCGGATGCGGGCTCGACCAGGGGTGGCAGCGACACAGAGACCTCATCAAAGGGGTTGGTCGGTATTTCGGTACGGGGACCGTCCCCGCCGATGCGGGGAGCATCTCTCGTAACACTGCCACGCCCTTCTTCATTCCGAGACACCCGTTCCGATGTGCGAGACGACTTCGTCCCAGTAACCGGGCAGCGACTCCCAGGCATCGCCGACGGCACCCGCCGCCCCCGCGCCCCGGCGGTCGGTGAAGTACACCGTGCCCGCTCCCTGCCAGCGGGCGATGCGCAGCGCCTCCTCCAGATGCATACGGGGCACGCCGTGGACGAGGTGGCAGAACCGCTCCGGAGGGTAGTCGGCGGTCCACTCGGCGACCTGGGACCAGCGGTAGTCGGCCCAGGAGCCGGCGAAGGTGACGAGCTGGTCGGCGGACTCGGCGTAGCCGGGGCTGGGGTGGGAACCGTGGCCGAAGACCAGGTAGGTGTCCTCGCGCAGGGTCCGCAGACAGGTGGCGATCCGCCGGGTCTCGGGCAGCAGTGCCCGGTCCGTGGGGCAGCGGTCCAGCCAGAAGCCGTCGACGCGGTACCACTCCAGGAAGCGGTGCGCGTCGGAGATCAGCTCGCCGAAGGGGCGGGCGCCGCATCCCGTGTCCAGGTGGCCGAGCACCCGGACGCCGGTCTCCCTCAGGCGGGCGACGGCGGGCATGCAGTGCGGGTCGGGGCGGGCGCCGGGCCCGTTGGACACGTCGAGCACCGCCCAGTGGACCGGCGCGACGCCCCTGGACCCGGCGCCCCGCGAGCAGCGCAGCAGCTCGGCCCATTCGGTGGGGGCGAGCAGCGGGTGGGCGAAGCCGGGGACGCCGAGGCCGAGGGGGGCGGCCCCGGTGGGGGCGCGGGTGAGGTCCGTGGGCGTGGTCAGATACGACATGCGGCCTCCATCCAGATGTCGGCGAGGGACTCCTCCAGGACGATCCGGGGGCGCCAGCCGAGCCGGTCGCGGGCGGTGCGGACGTCGGCCTGCTGCCAGGTGCCGCAGCCGTCCGGGTACGGGTAGGTGGCGGGACGGTCCACCGGGTGGTCGGGGCCGGGGCCCGGACCGGGGATCACCAGCCGGGCGGGCGGCGCGTCGAGTTCGTGCAGCGCGCCGCCGAAGCCGGCGACCCTGGCCAGTACCGAGGCGGCCTCGCGCAGCCGTACGGCGCGGCCGGTGCCGATGTTGACGACGCCCTGCGCGGCGGAGAGCGACGCGGCGTGCACGGCCCGTGCGACGTCCCGGACGTCGACGAAGTCCCGCTGGACGCCGAGCCCGCCGAGCTTGAGCTCGCTGTCGCCGGACTGCATGGCCCGGCGCATCGCCTCGGCGAGCCGGCCGAGCGGGGAGCCCGCGGGGGTGCCGGGGCCGACCGGCGAGAAGATCCGCAGCACGACGGCGTCGAGACCGGAGCCCAGCACCAGCTCGGTGGCGGCGAGCTTGCTCACGCCGTAGGGGCCTCCGGGGCGCGGCACGGCGTCCTCGGCGGTGGAGGAGCCGGGCTGGGAGGGCCCGTACTCGGAGGCGCAGCCGAGCTGGACGAGGCGGGCGCCGCAGCCGCTGCGCCGCAGCGATTCGCAGATGGTGGCGACCGCGACGGTGTTGTGCCGGGTCAGCTCGCGGGCGCCGCCGCGGGTGGCGCCCGCGCAGTTGACGACGACGCCGGGGTGGACGGCGTCGAAAAAGCGGGTGAGCGCGCCGGGGCTGCCGGTGGCGAGGTCGAAGCGGACGTCGGCGTCGTCGCCCCGCCCCAGGGCGGTGAGCTGGACGGCGGGGTCGGCGAGCAGGCGGTCGGCGACATAGCGGCCGAGGTAGCCGTTGGCGCCGATGAGCAGCACCCTCATCGTGCAACCCCCCGGTGCCCGTGGTGTGTGGTCGGGTGGACGTTCATGGTCGTGCTCCTAAGGCGGTTCGGGGAAGTGAGTCGGCTTCGGCCGCGGGGGTGGCGTCCGTCCCGGGGGCGGGGGCCACGTGGGGGGTGGGGTCCGCGGCGAAGCGGCCGGAGCGGCCGTTTCGGGGTGCCGCTCCGGTCGTGCGTGGTGCGAGGGGGCTGCGGGGTGCGGTGAGGAATGCCGCCGGGCGGAGCCTGTTGCCGGGGCACGGCGGCCAGGGCCGAGGGCGGCGGCCGCGCAGGCGCGGGCGGGCGGCTATCCGGAGGGTCACGGCCGGTCCGCCTCCGCCGGTACGGAGGGCGAGTGCGCCCAGGCGCCGGTCAGCGCGCGCAGGCCGTACACCAGGAGGCCGAGGGCGGCGGCCGCGCAGGCGAGGGCCGGGACGGCGGCGGGGCCCGCGACGCGGATCAGCGCCGCCACCGGGGCGCCGGCCGGCGTCAGGCCGGGGAGCCGGGCGATGAGCACCAGGGCGGGGGCGAGCGCCTCGAGGGCGGCGGCCGAGGCGAGGCCCGCCGCCGCGGCCCCGGGGAAACCGTGGACGGCGAGCAGCCGGGCGAGGAAGAGCAGCATTCCCAGGGCGGCGGCCGCGGTCAGGTCCATGGCGCCGGCACCGCCGAGGACGGCGGCCGTGCCGGTCAGCAGCGCCACCAGGGCGACGAGGAAGAGCGCGGTGGCGGCGAGCAGCAACGGCCGGATCCGGGTGGCGAGTTCGGCCAGCCGGCAGCTGGCGGCCAGGCCGCGCCGTCCGCGGACCGCGAACCAGCGGGCGCACCAGGCGGCGGGGGCGACGGCGCAGGCCAGCGCCACGGCGGTCGCGACGACGGCCTGCGGGCGGAGCGGCAGGTCGGGCCCGCCGCTCAGCAGCTCGGCGAGCAGCCAGTCGCCGTGGACCGCATAGCCGACGGTCCAGCAGACCCACAGGCTCCAGGGGCCGGCACCGCGCGCCCGCAACGGCCCGGTCCGTACGGCCAGCCGCAGGGCGAGGGCGACCAGGACGACACCCGCGACGGCAACTGCCGGGCGCACCAACGGAGTTGACGGCTCCACGGCGGCGAGGGCAGCGACCGCCGCCGCGCACACCGCGCCGGGCAGCAGTTGGAGCGCCCCGCGCACGCCCCGCGCACGCGATACGGGCTCGGGCCCGGCCGGACCGCCGCCGTCCGCCTCGGCGCGCGGCACCCGGGCGTAGAGCTCCTCGGCCAGCGAGAAGACGTCCCGGTGGCGGAAGCGGGCGGCGGTGCGGTCGGTGACGCCGTACGCCTCCAGGCCGGCGGCGATGTCCAGCGGGTCGACGGCGTGTGCGCACAGTTCCCGGTGGCGGTGCATCAGGGCCCGTACGGGGTCGGCGGGGCCCCGGCGCACGGGGCGCGCGACGGCTTCCTTGCGGGTGGGCGCGGTCATGATCCCTCTCCTCTCCCTGCGGACGGGGCGGGGACCGCGCCGGCCGGCACACCGGCGCCGTCCCGCCCCTCCCCCGCCGCCCAGCTGGGCGTGTGGCCCAGGGGAGCCGCGGCCCAGCGGCCCGGCACATGGGACTCGGCGGGGCTGTCGAACGGCCGCGGCACACCGTGCGCGTATGCCGCGCCGGTGGCGGCCGGGCGGACCGGGGCGTGCGAGATGAGCTCCAGGTAGATGCCACGAAATGCCGCGATGTTCTGCTCCACGGTGAACAGTTCGAGGGCCCGGGCACGGGCCGCGGCGCCCAGCCGGGCCCGGCGGCCGGGGTCGCCGAGCAGCGCGCGGCAGGCCTCGGCGAGGGCGTGCGGGTTGCGCGGCGGGACCACCAGGCCGGTGCCGCCGATCACTTCGCAGACGGCGCCGGCGTCGGTGGAGACGGTGGCGCGGCCGCAGAACATCGCCTCCACCAGGGAGCGCGGGAACCCCTCGACGACGCTGGAGAGCACCAGCACCGCGCCGCCGGCGTAGGCGTCCTCCAGGGTGGGCACCTCGGGGCCGCCGATCTCCTCGAAGGTGACCGGACTCTCGCCGACGGTGCGGTCGTCGGCGGCCTCGTCGGGGAAGAGCTGGGCGGCCAGCGCCCGGCAGTGGGCGCGGTAGCCGGGGGCCTGGGGGTCGCGGCCGGTGCCGCCGATGATGCGCAGGGTGGCCTCCGGCTCGGCCCTGCGGATCTCGGCGAAGGCGTGCAGCAGGCCGATGATGTCCTTGGCGGGTTCGATGGCGCCGACCCACACCAGGGTCTTGGAGTCGTCGTCGGCGGCGTCCTCGACCGCGGTGAAGCGGCCTGCGCCCATGCCGGGATAGACCGTGCGCAGCCGTGCGGGGTCCGCGCCGCAGCGCTGCTGCCAGCGCCGGGCGTGGGTGTTGCCAGGGGTGATCAGCGCGGCCTGGGCGTAGGTTTCGGCGGCGAGCGCCCCCTGGAAGGCGGCGAGCAGGGCGCGCACCGGCGCGGTCAGCGGTGCCGCGGCGCGCGCGAGGTAGTGCTCGCGCAGCCGTACGCCGTACTCGGTGACCAGGAGCGGGGTACCGAAGAAGCGTTTGGCCAGCAGTCCCGGGAGGGCGGCCACGCCGCCGGAGGTGGCGTGGCAGAGGTCGGCACCGCCGAGGCCCGAGGGGTCGACGCCGTACCACTCCAGCGACAGCGGGCGCAGCGCGCGTTCGAGCTGTCCGGTGACGGCGAGCAGGTCCCTTACCTGGGCACCGTGGGCGGCGGGCAGGGCGCGGTGGCCCCGGCAGACGGCCTCCAGGATGCGTACGGCGTCCTCGGAGCGGAGCAGCGCGGGCAGGCCGCCGTGGGTATGGGCGAGATCGGCGAGCCCATAGAGACCGGCGGCGAAACGGTCCGCCTTGTCGATCATGGGACGGCCGGAACCGTCCGGACCGGTCCGGACGTCCGCGGCGGGCGCCGTGACGAAGGCCGCCGCGAGGTCGGCGAAGTGCTCGGCGAAGCGCCGGCGTTCGCGGCGTCCGGCGCGGCCCCGGCGCTCCTCGGCGGACAGGCGGTGCACGTCGGGGCAGGCGCCCCACAGCGGCGCGGTGCGCACCTGCCGTACGTGCGCGGGCAGTTCGGCCGGGGCGGCGGCCTGGCGGGCGTCGGTGCTCAGGGCGTAGACCGTGAATTCATGGCCGGTGAGCCCGCGCACGAGCCGGTCGCACCACGCGTGCGACTCACCGGTCGCATACGGATAGCCACCCTCGGTGAGCAATGCGATGCGCACGAGTGCACCCCCGCCCTCTCTGTCGGCGTCCCTGGCGCGACGGCGTGGCCGTCACCTGCAGGAAGAAGCTATGCAGAGGCGCCGGTGGCGCGATGGACGGTTGTCCATCGCACCACTGGAAGGGGTGAACGCGCGTAACTTTCCCCCCCTAGGGGCGTTTCGACGCGCTATGTGAGGGCTGTGCCACCGCCCGCGGCACCCGCCGATCTGCGGCGACCCGCGGATCGAGGACCGGGACGGCCGTCGGCAGCCCCTTGGTGCAGGGGTGTTCGGGGCGGTCGTACACGGAGTCGACCGGCCCCCCTCCTCGCGGGCGGGCGCCCACGCCGTCCGCGTCCGGCGCCGCCCGGACTCGCGCCGCGGCCCGGCGGCTTCGACGTGTCTCGCGATAAGAGACGGCCGTCTCACATCCGATGGGCGCGCCGCGCCGCGGTCACCCCGCGGGCTCACCGCCCGGACGGATACGGCCAGGAGTTGGGCCGGCAGGTCGCACCGTCCGTCGTCAGGAACTTCGTCTGCTGCATCATCACCGGGGCCGGTGCGCCCTGCTTGCTGCACACCTCGTGGTTGTGCCCGAGCCGGTGGCCGACCTCGTGATTGATGAGCATCTGGCGGTAGGCCAGCATCTTGTCGGGGCCATAGGTCTTGGCGCCCTGCGCCCACCGGTACGCGTTGATCATGACGCGGTCGGTCGCCGCCGAGTCGCAGGAGACATTCTCCTCGGAGGTGTCCAGCCCGGACTTGGCGCACCAGGCCGCGGTCGTCCCGGGACTGGCCAGCGTGATCACGAAGTCGGCGGGGCCGGACGCCACCCGCTGGAAGGTCCGCTGCCCGCCGTGCGCCCAGCTGCGGTCGTCGTTGAGGGTCTTGTGCACCGCCTCGGCGAAGAGGTCGCCGTCCAGCGGCAGCCCCTCCTCGATGTCGACGCGGTAGCGCCGCACCTTGCCGTGCCCCGGCGCCTTGGCGTCCCCGCCGACCGGCCTGAACTTCCCGCCGGCCGTCAGCTTTGCGTCGAGCGGGAAGACCTGCGCCATCTGCGCCTCGTACGAGGCGGGCTTGGCGTCGTGGGTGGGCCGGGTGTGCGACCGGGAGGCCTCGCCGTCGACGTCGTCCGTATGGTCCGCACCGCTGCGGGTGCCCGGCGCCTCGCCGTCCTTGTGCTGGTCGGCGACCTGACCCGCGATGACCACGGCGAGCACCGTCGTCACCGCCGCGGCGGCCGCGCCGGTGAACGTACGGCCCTTGGTGCCCTTACGGCCGCCGTCCTCCGCGTCCTCCGCCTCGGGGTCCGGCGGATCGTCGGGCCCGGCGCCTTCCGCGCCGAGTGCAGCCTGCCGGTCCAGCTCGTCGATCTCGTCGCGGTCGAAGACCACCGACCGCCCGGTGAAGCGGCCGCCGGGCGGCAGCCCGTCCGCCATACCGCCCTGTTCGGGCGCACCGGCGCGGAAGACGTCATCGTCCTCGAAGGCCTCCACATACTCGGACCGCGGACCCGGCACACCGGCCGGCCCGCCGACGATCCCCTGGACCGCCCCCGCGCCCGGCACACCGGGCGGGCCCGCCGGGGCGAATCCCGTCGCTCCGGCCGCGCCGCCGGCGCCGTACCGCGGCCCGCCGCCCGGCGCCTCGGCCGCACGCGGGCGGGGAATCCTCGGCCCGCGCGGCGGGGGCGCCGTGGGGAATGCACCCCAGCCGCCGCCGGGCTCGCGCTGCTGGGGGTGGCCGCCGCGTACCTCGGTGGCCGGATCGCCGGTGGGCGCCTGCCGCCGGCGGCGTCCCGGGCCCGGCGAGGGAACCCGGCCGCCCGGCGAAGGCGGCGGACCGGCCGTCCCCGGATCATCACCTGCGGTCTCCGGCCGGCCTTGGCGGCTATGGCGTCCCACGGGGCGTCTCAGCTCCTGCCCGCATCAGCGGTCACATCGGTCACGTGTTGCCCCCCGGACACAGCATCTTCATGCAGCACGGCGTGTGTGTCGAGCAGTTCGCGGACGGCCCGCGCCACCGCCTCGGGGTATTCCATCATCGCCACATGCCCCGCCTCCGGCAGCGTCAGCAGCCGCGAACCGCGGAACGCCGCGGCCGCCCGCCGCGCCATCCGGTAGGAGACCAGGCGGTCGCGCCCACCGTAGACGAGAAGCGTGGGCGCGAGTACCCGCTCGGCCTGACGCCACAAACTGTGCTGCCCGCCGAGCGTGTACGCGTTCACCAGCCCGCGCGCCGAACGCTCCATCACCTCCCAGAAATAGGGGAGTTGGAGCCGCCGCGCATATTCCTCGACGGCGGAGCCGAGGCCTTCGGGGGTGACCCGCGCGGGGTCGCCGTAGCACAGGGCCAGCACCTCGCGGGTGCGGCGCTCGGGCGTCCAGTCCCGGGTCAGCCGGCTGAAGAGCCCGGTCACGCCGGGGACCGCGAGCAGCGCCGTCGGGACCGCCGTCAGCTGCGGCCGCAGCTCGGGCAGCGCCGGCGAGATCAGGGTGAGGGTGCGTACGAGGTCCGGGCGCAGCGCCGCCACCCGGGTCGAGGCGGCGCCGCCCATGGAGTTGCCGATGAGGTGGACGGGGCCGCGCCCGGCGGCGTCCAGATGGCGGATGACCGCGCGGGCCTGCGCGGAGACCGAGTAGTTGCCGTCCCCCGGGGGCGGTGACTGGCCGAAGCCGGGCAGATCGAGCGCCTCGCCGTCGACCCGGTCGGCGAGCAGCGGCATCAGGGCCGACCAGTTCCGCGAGGAGCCGCCGAGGCCGTGGACACAGAGCGCGGGCTCGCGCCCCGGTGCCTCGCCGCCGGCGGGCGTCCGGACGCTCAGCGTCAGGCCCGGCAGGGTCACGGAGCGCACCGTCTCCGCCGCGCCCGCCCGGGACCCGGGGCCGGCCGGGGGTACCGGGAGCGCGGCGGTACGGGTGTCCGGCGAGTCGGTCGAAGACATGCAGTCGATGTTACGAGACGATCACGCCCCCGATTATGTGTTCGCCGTCACACACCGCATCGCGCTGTTGCTGCCGCTCTCCTAGGCTCGTATCAAGGGCAGCCGCCCCGGCCCCTGCGTGAGAAAGGGAGCCATGATGCCCGCCGACCCGACCGAACCGGACACGTTTGAGGACGAGAACGACATGACGGAGATCGACGTGGAGGCACCGCAGCACGACGCCGCCGAGCAACACGCCGAGGTCTCACCACACCACGACGACCCGCTGACCGGCGTCGACCCCGGCTCCGCCAACGAGGCCGATGTCGCCGAGCAGGCCCGCGTGGTGGAAATCAACGAAGACGAATACCGATGACCTGGTCTGTTATGTCGGCTTCGGCCGGCGGTCCGGGGCAGAAAATCTCCCCTGGGACCCCGCACAGCCGCGTTACCCAAAAGTACGATGGCGGGCGCGGTGCACCGTCTTGTGTCTGCCGCGTACGGAACAACTTCTGGGAGGCAGCGTGAGCGCCATCGAGCAGACCGAGGCGGCTCGACCGAGGGGCACACGCCTGCCACGACGGGCCCGGCGCAACCAGCTCCTGGGCGCCGCCCAGGAAGTGTTCGTCGCACAGGGCTACCACGCGGCCGCGATGGACGACATCGCCGAGCGGGCGGGCGTCAGCAAGCCGGTGCTCTACCAGCACTTCCCGGGCAAGCTGGACCTGTATCTCGCGCTGCTGGACCAGCACTGCGAGGCGCTGCTGCACTCGGTGCGTACGGCGCTGGCGTCGACGACCGACAACAAGCAGCGGGTGGCGGCCACGATGGACGCCTACTTCGCCTATGTCGAGGACCCGGGCGGCGCCTTCCGGCTGGTCTTCGAGTCGGACCTGACCAACGAGCCCGCCGTCCGCGAGCGGGTGGACAAGGTGTCGCTGGAGTGCGCCGAGGCGATAAGCGCGGTCATCGCGGAGGACACCGGTCTGGCACGCAACGAAGCGATGCTGCTGGCGGTCGGTCTGGGCGGGGTTTCCCAGGTGGTGGCGCGCTACTGGCTCTCCTCGGAGAGCACGGTGCCGCGCGAGACCGCGGTGCAGCTGCTGACCTCGCTCGCCTGGAAGGGCATCGCCGGCTTCCCGCTGCACGGCTCCGAGACGCACTGACGGCCCGCGCCGACGACCCGCACGGGCGTGTCGCAGGGACGTCCCGCGCCGATGATGTTCGCTGCGGGCGTGTTCCACGGCGTCCTGTCCGTCCCCGCGCCGGGCTAATGTGGCTGCGTACGGCGCGGGAGCCGCGTCGCCCAACTGACCGTCGGAGGGACATAAGCCGTGGAGGTCAAGATCGGCGTGCAGCACGCGCCCCGCGAGATCGTTCTGGAGAGCGGGCAGTCTGCCGAAGAGGTCGAGAGCGCGGTGGCCGAAGCGCTGAGCGGCAAGTCGCAGCTGCTGAGCCTGGTGGACGACCACGGTCGCAAGGTACTGGTCCCTTCGGACCGGCTGGCCTACGTGGAGATCGGCGAGCCGACCGCCCGCAAGGTCGGTTTCGGCGCGCTCTGAGCGGTGGGGCGTCGCACACGGCGCCCGCAGACGGTGAGGGCGGCGCCCGGAGATCTTCTTCTCCGGGCGCCGCCCTTCGCCGTTTTCCGCCCTCCGCCCGCATGGCGCACGGGAGGGTTGCCCGGCATGCCCCCTGGGTACGACCGGTAACAACCGACTTGTTCGTCCGGTTTGTTCGTCCGGTCGGCCTTGTCACGCTTGTCACCGGGAGGGAACGGCATGATCTGGGAAGCGCTCGGCGCCGTCTTCGTCGGACTCGTCATCGCCCTGGCCGCCACGCACTGGCTGGCCGACCGGTTCCCCTCGCGCACCCTGACACTGGCCACCGGCCCGGTCGCCGCGCTGTTCGGCGCGCTGCTGACCCGCTCCATCCTGGGCCCCGGCCATCCGGTCCAGGTGATGGTGGCCGCGCTGGCCATGGGCGTCGCCCTGCTCTCGCTGCTGGTCCGCACGCCGCACCGCCGGGTACACCGGCCGGCCGCGCCTCTCAAGGGGCACCGCACGGCCTGACGGTCCGCCGCACGATCCGGTGATCCCCCACAGAGCGGAAACGACCAGGGACCGGCGCCCGGAAGGGCCGCCGGTCCCTTGCTTGTCCGGGGGCGCGTTACGCCGCGAGCCCCAGCGCCGCCATCCGCTTGGTGTGCGCCTCGGTGATGCGCGAGAACATCCGGCCGACCTCGGCCAGGTCGAAGCCGTCGGCCACGCCGCCGACCAGCATCGTCGAGAGCGCATCGCGCTCCGCGACCACCCGCTGGGCCTGCGAGAGGGCCTCGCCCATCAGCCGCCGCGCCCACAGCGCCAGACGCCCGCCGACCCGCGGCTCGGCCTCGATCGCCGCCCGGACCTTCTCCACGGCGAACGAGGCATGCCCGGTGTCGTCCAGTACGGCCAGTACGAGATCGCGGGTGTCGGAATCCAGGCGGGCCGCGACCTCGCGGTAGAAGTCACTGGCGATCGAGTCGCCGACATACGCCTTGACCAGGCCCTCCAGCCAGTCCGACGGCGCGGTCTGGCGGTGGAACTCGTCCAGCGCAGCGGCGAACGGCTCCATCGCCTCGTTCGGCTCCGCCTCGATCTGCGCGAGCCGCTCCCGCAGCCGCTCGAAATGGTGGAATTCGGCCGAGGCCATTTTGGCCAGTTCGGCCTTGTCGTCCATCGTCGGGGCGAGCTTGGCGTCCTCGGCCAGGCGCTCGAAGGCGGACAGCTCGCCGTATGCGAGCGCGCCGAGCAGATCGATCACGGCGGCCCGGTAGTGCGGGTCGGCGGATGCCTGCGCCCAGTCCTGGGCGGCGATCCCGGTGAGTGCTTGCGCGTCGGCGGTGTCAGGCGTCTCCATGACCGGCACAATAGCCCGCCCGGCGCCCCTGGGAAGGCCCTGGTCAGCCACCGCGTCCCGGCCGGTGTGAACCGGCCGCCGGACCCGTGCGCCAGGGGTACGCCGGGGCGTGACCTATTTCTCACTCATACAAGCCTTCGGATGCAGAGCAGTATCCGGGGTAGAGTGATAAAGGACCTGCCGAGGAGTCGGTGGGTTCTTCCACGAAAGCGGATGCCCGGTCGGTGGCCCGATCGGCTCCAACCGACCGCCCCTCCCTCGCAGCGCGTACGCCAAGTACGCACAGCCGGGGGCACCCGCTCGCGGCAGGAGTGCCTGAGCGTTGGCAGTGGTCCCGCGCCATCCGGCTCTCTCAGGTCGGCCCCCGTACGAACAGGTACGACGGCACGGTACGACCCCCTTCGCCGCCTCATGCCGCGTCTCACAGAAGAGGCAAGATTCTGTCTACGTTCCGAGAGCTCGGGATTTTCCCCGAGACCGCCGAGGCCCTTGAAGCCGTCGGCATCATTTCCCCCTTTCCCATCCAGGAGCTGACGCTCCCCGTCGCCCTCTCCGGCAGCGACGTCATCGGCCAGGCCAAGACCGGCACCGGCAAGACCCTGGGCTTCGGCCTGCCGCTCCTGGAGCGCGTCACGGTCCCCCTCGACGTCGAGGTGGGCCGCGCCAACCCCGAGCAGCTCACCGAGGCGCCGCAGGCCCTGGTCGTCGTCCCCACCCGCGAGCTGTGCCAGCAGGTCACCAACGACCTGCTCACGGCCGGCAAGGTCCGTAACGTCCGGGTGCTGGCGATCTACGGCGGCCGCGCGTACGAGCCGCAGGTCGAGGCGCTGAAGAAGGGCGTCGACGTCGTCGTCGGCACCCCCGGCCGCCTCCTCGACCTCGCGGGCCAGAAGAAGCTCAACCTCTCCCAGGTCAAGAGCCTGGTGCTGGACGAGGCCGACGAGATGCTCGACCTGGGCTTCCTGCCCGACGTCGAGAAGATCATCCAGCTGCTGCCGGCCAAGCGCCAGACGATGCTGTTCTCCGCGACCATGCCCGGCCAGGTCATCTCGCTGGCCCGCCGCTACATGTCGCAGCCCACGCACATCCGCGCCACCGCGCCGGACGACGAGGGCCAGACCGTCGCCAACACCACCCAGCACATCTTCCGCGCGCACTCCATGGACAAGCCGGAGATGGTCTCGCGCATCCTGCAGGCCGAGGGCCGCGGCCTGGCGATGGTGTTCTGCCGTACGAAGCGGACCGCCGCCGACATCGCCGACCAGCTCGCCCGCCGGGGCTTCGCCTCCGGCGCGGTGCACGGCGACCTCGGCCAGGGCGCCCGCGAGCAGGCGCTGCGCGCCTTCCGTAACGGCAAGGTCGATGTCCTGGTCTGCACCGACGTCGCCGCCCGCGGTATCGACGTCGAGGGTGTGACGCATGTCATCAATTACCAGTCCCCCGAGGACGAGAAGACCTACCTGCACCGCATCGGCCGCACCGGCCGAGCGGGCGCCAAGGGCACCGCGGTCACCCTCGTCGACTGGGACGACATCCCGCGCTGGAAGCTGATCAACAAGGCGCTGGACCTGTCGTTCGACGAGCCGGAGGAGACCTACTCCACCTCGCCGCACCTGTACGAGCAGCTCAACATCCCCGAGGGCACCAAGGGCGTCCTCCCGCGTGCCGAGCGCACCCGGGCCGGGCTGGCCGCCGAAGAGGTCGAGGACCTCGGCGAGACCGGCGGCCGCGGACGGGGCCGTAAGCCGGCGCCGGCCGCCGAGGAGGAGCGGCCCCAGCGGACGCGTACCCCGCGCCAGCGCCGCCGGACGCGGGGCGGGACGTCGGTCGAGGCCGCCGCCGGTGCCGAGGCGACGGCCGCAGGCTCCCTGGACGCCGCCGAGGGTGCCGCCGAGCCGCGGCAGCCGCGGCGCCGCCGCCGTACCCGTGGCGCGGCCGCCTCGGCCCCGGCCGCTTCGGTGAGCACGGAGGCCGTCGCGGAGGCAGCGGTGGCATCGCCGGTCGCCGAGGCTCCGGCCGAGGCGCCCGCCAAGCCGCGCCGCCGCACCCGGAGCGCGGCGAAGGCAGCGGTCGAGGCTCCCGCCGAGGCCGTGGTGGAGGCTCCCGCCGAGGCCGCGGTGGACGCGGCCGAGGCTGCGCCCGCCAAGCCGAAGCGGACCCGTAAGACGGCCGCCGCCAAGGCCGCCGAAGCCGCCGTGGACACCGTCGCGGACGCGCCCGCCAAGCCGAAGCGCACCCGCAAGGCCGCCACCGCCAAGCCCGCCGCCGAGGCGACCGAGGCCGCGGCGGAGGCCAAGCCGGTCCGCCGCCGTACCCGCGCCAAGGCCGCCTCCGCCGGGGCGGCCGAGGCCACCCCGGAGAGCTGACCTTCGGCACACCGACGGCCCGGCCCCCGCACCGCGCGGGAGCCGGGCCGTCGGCGCTTCACCGGGCCGGGCCGTCCGTTAGCCTCGCGCCATGAGCACGCCACCCACCCTCAAGCTCCCCCCGTGCGCCCGCGCCCACCGGCTCGAGACCGACCGGGGCGCCTTCGCCGTGCACGACGCCCGGCCCGACGGCGCCCCCCTCGCCACCGCCCTCCTGGTACCGGGGTTCACCGGGAGCAAGGAGGACTTCATCGGCCTGCTCGAGCCGCTGGCCGCGGACGGGTTCCGGGTGATCGCGGTGGACGGCCGGGGACAGTACGAGTCCCCCGGCCCGCGCGAGGAATCGGCGTACGCACAGCGCGAGTTGGCCCTCGACGTCCTCGCCCAGGCACAGGCCCTCGGCGGCCCCGTCCATCTGCTGGGCCACTCCCTGGGCGGCCTGATCAGCCGGGCGGCCGTACTCCTCGACCCGGCCCCGTTCCGCTCGCTCACCGTCCTCAGCTCGGGCCCGGCCGCGATCGCCGAGGCGCAGCAGGTGCGGGTACGGATGCTGATCGAGGCGCTCGGCACGCTGGACATGGAGGCGGTCTGGCTGGCGATGCGCGAACTGGACCCGGTCGAGGCGGCGGACGCGGCGACGCCGCCGGAGATCGGCGCATTCCTGCACCGGCGCTGGCTGAACACCGTCCCCGAGCAACTGGCGGTGACCGGCCGTCAGATGCTGGCGGAGCCCGACCGGGTGGCGGAGCTGGCGGCCGTGGCACTCCCCAAGCATGTGATCTCCGGTGCCGTCGACTACGCCTGGCCGGTGCCCCTGATGGACACGATGGCCGAACGGCTGACCGCCCGGCGGACCGTCATCGACGGCGCCGAACACTCCCCCAACGCCGAGGCGCCGGCCGCCACGGCGGCGGCACTGGGGGGCTTCTGGTCCACCCTCTGAGGGGGGTAGCCCACGTTGCCGGCTGTCCATGGGGGAGCAACGGCGGCAAACCCCTACGGCGGGACAGCCAAAAACGTGGGGCTCAGGCAAAGCGCAGCGAACGGGCCCTAGTACTGCCCCTGCACGTGATCCCAGAACCCGTCCCGCAGGACGCGCCGCAAATCGGCGTGGCCGCGCAGCGAGTGCCGCAGCAGTGCCTCGGCGGTGGTCAGCAGCTCCTGGTCGACGGAGCCGGGCAGATACGGGTGGCCGGGCAGCAGCGTCGCCACCCAGTCGCGGCCACGCTCCGCCAGCCACTGGGCGGCTATTCGCGCCCCCACGAAGCGGACCTCGTCGCGGGCGGGCGGCAGCCCTTCGCCCGGCGTCGGCTCGGCGCACTCCACGCCCGCCCGCCGGGTCACATACGGCTTGCAGAAGTCCAGGTCGAAGGTGCGCTGGCTGTCGACCTCCCACAGCAGCGGCTCGGCCTGGTTGCGGCCCCCGGCGGCCTCGATGCCCCACAGGTGCACCCGCGCGCCGTACCCCTGCGCCGCTTCCACGGCCGAGACCAGGTCCTCGTCGCCGCCGATCAGCACCGCATCGCTGATCGCGCGGTGCCGGGCCAGCGACTCCAGGTCGCTGCGGATGAGGGAGTCGACGCCCTTCTGCTGGTTGTTCGCATTGAGATTGCCGAGCCGGACCTTGACGTCCGGCAGCTCGGCGATCCGCTGCTGTTCCTGGGTGTGGATGCGGCGGCGCGCTCCGTCGTACCAGTAGACGCGCAGCAGCCGGCTGTCCGGGAAGATCATCCGGGCCTTGTCGATGAAGGCCTCGATGATCCCTTCGGCATCCAGCTCGAAGGCCTTGCGGTCCTCCGTTCCGGCGACCAGCCGCCCCGCCGCGGCGTAGACATAGCCCGCGTCGACGAAGGCCGCGTGGGTGGACGGGGTGGTGGCGACCTCGGCGAGCACACGGGTGAGCAGCTCGTTGGTGCGCTCGATACCGGCGGCGAGCGCAGCGAGGTCGGTGGGGCCCGTCGGGGGCTGGACGTTGTTCATACCGGACCCATTGTCCGGGCGGTCACTCTGTGAGCACAACCGCTCCACCATCAAGTACTTAGTTCATCGAAATTTTTCTTTAGCGTAGGGAATGATTGCAGGGTGCGGGTCGTTGTACCCCTACGGAACGCCTGGCAACGAAGCCGCGCAATCCACATCACTCAGTTCTCCGCAGGAGGATCAGACGAAGGGAGAAGCCGTATGCGCTTCGAGATCATGCGCCTGGACGATGCCGACGGCACCGCCGTGGACAGCACCGTCGTGGACGCCGCCTCCGTCAACCGGATCGTGCAGCAGGCCGCAGCCATAGGCCAGCGCATCTACATCCGCCCGGCCGACACCGCCGCCCGCTAACGCCGACGCCCGCCGCTCACGTCGAAGCGCCCCCGTACGGACATTCCGTACGGGGGCGCTTCGTCCGTTCGGGCGGTCAGGCCCCCTGGATCACCTGCGTCACCCCGTTGATGATCTGCTGCACCGCCAGCGCGGAGAGCATCATGCCCGCGAGCCGGGTCACCAGGACCACCCCGCCGTCCTTGATCACCCGGATGATCACCAGCGAGAACCGCATCACCAGGTACAGCACCACATGGATCGCGGCGATCGCCGCCCAGACGGAGAGCTGCGCCGCGGCCCCGTGCGCATGCTGTACCGCGAGGATCACGGACACGATCGCGCCGGGCCCGGCCAGCAGCGGCATACCCAGCGGCACCAGCGCCACATTGACGTCCTTGGTCTGGGTCGGCTCCTCCGACTTGCCGGTCAGCAGGTCCAGCGCGACGAGCAGCAGCAGCAGACCGCCCGCGATCATCAGCGCGGGCGTGGAGATGTGCAGCCGGCCCAGGATCTGCCGGCCGAAGAGGCCGAAGACGGCGATGACGCAGAAGGCGACGGCGGCCGCCTGCCAGGCCATCCGGCGCTGGACCTTGGCCGGGCGCCCGGAGGTCAGGGCCAGAAAGATCGGGGTGATCCCTGGAGGGTCCATGATCACAAAAAGGGTGACAAAGAGCGTACTGAAGACGGCGACGTCGAACACGGTGATGGCCTTGCGAGAGGTGGTACGGAGGAGCGGGTCACGGGCCGGCGCGGCGCGCGGGGCCCGTAGCGGGAGGGGTGGAACGGTACGTGCGGAGCGGCCCTCAGCCGCCCGCGCCGGGCACGGGGAAGGCGCCGGTCGCACGGCGCACGATCTCGCCGTAGATCTCGGGGTCGGTGGTGTATTCACCGAGGCTGCAGGTCTTGCGGCTGCCGTGGTAGTCGCTGGAGCCGGTGGCCAGCAGACCGAGGTCGGCGGCCAGACCGCGCAGCCGGGCGCGGGTGGGCCCGTCGTGGTCCATGTGGTCGACCTCGATGCCGTCCAGCCCGGCCGCGGCCAGCTCGCCGATCGTCCTCTCCGGTACGCAGCTGCCGCGCTTGACGGCCAGCGGGTGCGCGAAGACGGTGACTCCGCCGGCGGCCTTGACCAGCCGGATCGCCTCGAACGGGTCCAGCTCGTGCTTCTCCACGTACGCCCGGCCGTCCTGGCCGAGCCACTCGGAGGTGAAGGCGTCGGACACGGAGTCGACCAGGCCCAGCTCCATGAGGGCGGTGGCTATGTGGGGGCGCCCGACGGCACCGTCCCCGGCGATCTCGGCCACCCGCTCCCAGGTGACGGGCACACCGAGGTCGCGCAGCTTGCCGACCATGGCCCGGGCCCTGGGAACCCGGTCGTCCCGGACGAGCTCGCGCTCGCGGGCGAGCTCGGGCTCCTCGGGGTTGAAGAGATAGGCGAGCATGTGCAGGCTCACCCCGTCGAGCCGGCAGGAGAGCTCGGCCCCGGTGACCAGCGTCAGCCCCTCGGGCAGCGCGGCCCGCGCCTCGGCATACCCGCCGACGGTGTCGTGGTCGGTCAGCGCAACCACGTCGAGACCGGCGGCCGCGGCGCCCCGCACCAGCTCGGCGGGGGTGTCCGTACCGTCGGAGGCCGTGGAGTGGGTGTGCAGATCGATACGCACGACGCGGACTCCAGACTGGGGGACGGACGGGGGCTCTCGGGGCGATCGCACAAAGGTGCCCTCAGAAGGATACCGGCCGCCCGGACATGCCCCCGTCAGACGGCGTACGTTCCCCTCCGCGCCGCGCGCTCAGCTCAGCTCAGCTCAGGATCCGCGGCGAGAGCGCCCCGCACGGCAGCAGGTCCACCTCCGCGCCCGCTTCCCGCAGATCGGTCAGCACCAGCTCGTCGTACATCATCAGCCCCGAGGTCTCGGGCCAGGTGATGGCCCACAGCCACAGCCCGCGCGCCTCGCCCGCGAAGACCGCGCGGTCGCCGGGCGAGCCGTCGACATGCCACATGGGGGTCGGGCGCCCGGCGGCCAGCACCTTGGCGTGCGGGGGCTTGTTCACACACATGTGGGGGCCGGGGTCGAGGCCGTCTATCCCGGCGTAGCGCGCGCCGAGGCCGACGCCCAGCTCCTCGGCGATCAGCAGCAGTTCGCCGGGGCCGCCCAGCGGTCCGGGCCCCGAGCAGGCGACCGCGGTCGCGCGCCCGCCGCTGCGGTCGTCACCGGCGCAGGCGACCCCGGTGAACAGCCAGCCGACGGGGAGCGGCCAGGGCATCCATACGGGCACCTGCGCGCGGTGCACGACGACGCCGAGCGCCTCGATGCTCGGCGGAACGACCGGCTGGAGTGGGTGCACGATGCCGTGCACGGCGCACTGCCAGGAGTCGGAGAAAAGACCGGGCGCCCGCACCCGGCCACCGCACTTCGGGCAACTGGGTTCGCCCCTCATAGGGACCAACGGTCCTCCAGGCCCGCTTCCGCGTCAAGGACGATCACCCGTCCGGTGTGCCCGGAATCACGTACCCGGGCGCCCATTTGGCCGACTGCCGCGCGCGGGACGCCGCTCCGGAATCCGTCCGAGAGTTAGTTGTAACTTACACTCTTTAGCTCACCTAACTTACTGTGTGCATACACCAACCATCTCGGGGGGAGCCTCGGGAGAGCGCGGCAACGGAACCGGTTACGGGAAGGGGCACCGCAGCGTGAAGAGCAGCACGAACAACAGCGGCCACCGCGACACCGAGGGCGATGCGCGCGACGAGGGCGGGGCGTCGGTCCTGCGCCAGCCGACGGCGGTCTGGGCCACCGCCGGCGCCTCGGTCGTGGCCTTCATGGGCATCGGCCTCGTGGACCCGATCCTCCCGTCCATCGCCCAGGGCCTGCACGCCTCCAAGAGCCAGGTCTCCCTCCTGTTCACTTCCTACTTCCTGATCACCGCCGTCGCGATGCTGGTCACCGGCTTCGTCTCCAGCCGCATCGGCGGCCGCCGGACCCTGCTGGCGGGCCTCGCCCTGGTCGTGGTCTTCGCGGCGCTCTCCGGGATGTCCGGGTCGGTCGGCGAACTGGTCGGGTTCCGGGCCGGGTGGGGCCTGGGCAATGCGCTGTTCGTCTCGACGTCGCTCGCCGTCATAGTGGGCGCGGCCGCCGGAGGAAGCGCGGCCGCGATCCTGCTCTACGAGTCCGCCCTCGGGCTCGGCATGGCCTGCGGCCCGCTCCTCGGCGCGGTCCTCAGCGACCTGAAGTGGCGCTACCCGTTCTTCGGCACCGCCGCCCTGATGGCCGTCGGCTTCCTCGCCATCACGGCTTTCCTCAAGGAGCAGCCGAAGCCGGCACGCAAGACCTCGCTCCTGGACCCGATCAGGGCCCTCGGCCACGGCGGCCTCGCCTCCGCCGCCGTCTCGGCCTTCTTCTACAACTACGCGTTCTTCACGGTGCTGGCGTTCACCCCGTTCGTCCTGAACATGTCCCCGTACAGGTCGGGCGGCATCTTCTTCGCCTGGGGTGTCCTGCTCGCGGTCTTCTCGGTGCTCGTCGCGCCCCGCCTCCAGCACCGCTTCGGCTCCCTGCAGGTACTGGGCGGCTCGCTGGTCCTGCTCGCCGTCGACCTGCTCGTCCTGGGGTACGGCAACCACACCACCGCCGTCGTCTGCACGATCGCCTCCGGCGCGTTCATCGGCCTGAACAACACCGTCTTCACCGAGCTCGCCCTGGATGTCTCCGACGCGCCCCGCCCGGTGGCGAGCGCGGGCTACAACTTTGTGCGCTGGTTCGCGGCGGCGGCCGCGCCGTTCCTCGCGCCCAGGATCGAGGAGTGGACCGACATCCACATCCCGTCGTGGTCGCGGCCGTCGCGGCGGTGCTCGGCGCCGGCGTCGTCGCCGTCCGGCGCCGCGCGCTGACCCTCCGGGCCGAGGAGCCGGAGCCGCGACGGGGGTCCTCCCGGACGGAGTCCGGGGGAGCCACGCAGGACGGCGTCACGGTCTTCACCGGCTGACGGCCACCCGGTGCCCCGTAGGCCGCCTGATGCCCCATCCGACGGACGGGGCATCAGATCCGCGGGCTCCGTGCCCCGTACGCCCTCACCATCCGGGATGCACGAAGGGCGCGACCCTGGACTCCAGCCACGCCAGACACGCCCAGGCCAGCACCGCCAGAGTGACCACCGCCACCGCGCTCGACACCGCGGTCCGGGTGTACGCCCCGGCCGTGCGGCGCAGGGCCCTGTCGGTCAGGCCCCAGGCGGCCAGGGTGACCGCGGGGATCCCAAGCAGCATGAGCGGCAGCTCCCCGTACAGCAGACTCAGGTCTTGCTCCCCTTCGAAGCCGCCGATCACGCCGGGACCGGCGCCGTGCACCCACACCCACAACGCCACGCCCGCGGCAATGGTCCCCACCAGACAGCCGACGCCACAGCTCGGCTTCACGCGCTCTTCCATACCTCCTAGGGACGCCCTCCCCCGCCGTCCGGGTTCCCGGCGCCCCTCAGTCGTCGAGCGGTACGCCCGTACGCAGCGGATCCCGCAGGTCCGTGCCGTGCTGGAGCCAGCGCGCCTGGAGGGCCTCGGCGCCGTGTACCCGCTTCCAGGCGGCCTCGTTGGGCGTCATCGGCAGCAGGGGAAGAAAGCGGACCGGGTCGAGCGGCTCGTCCAGCTCCAGGTCCTCGACCAGCCCGCCGGGCTCGGCCACCAGGACCGAGGTGAAGGGCGCGCCGGGCCACAGCGGCCCGCCCACGTCCAGCGAGGCGCCCGGAGCCACGACCACCCCCTCGACCTGCGGGGATGCCGCGAGGACGGCGAGCGGGCGGAGCACCTTGTCGGTGTCGGCACGGCCGCCCCGTACGGTCAGGACGAGTTCGGCGCGCGGGCCGCGCAGCGGATCGGCGACCACCGCCGTGGGATCGGCCATGGGCTGGGCGGACATCCCGAGCGTGGCGTAGCGCACCACCCCGTTGTCCACGAAGCGGAGCACCTCGATACGGTCGCTGCCCAGGAAGGTGACGGCGGCGCGCGCGTCCGGCTCGCCCAGCGTGGTACGCAACCGGGCCTCGACCAGCTCAAGAACGTCAGACATGCCGCGAGCATAGGACGCGTATCAAACAAGCAAAGCCGCACCGTAACGCTTCAGACGGCTGATAGCCTTGCCGTCTGCTCAGGGAATGACGTCGTCCCCCAACGGGGACCGGCCGGAGGAGGTGGGGCTGCGGTGGATCCGAGTCGACCGTGCAGTACCGATAGTTCTCCCGTCATCCCGCTCGCGCAGCGAATCTCCTGATCCGAGAGCTTCCGTACCCCGCCGTTCAGCGGCGAAACCAAGGAAGTTTCTTTGCGCCGGATGTAGATGACGGAAGAGCGCCTTCGACTCTCAATTTCCGTGTTCTGCGAACTGCCGTCAGTGTCACCGCACGGAGCGCCGCCCGCTTTGCGGACGTACAGCCAAGGATGCCTGGTACGTCCACCTTCCGGGCAGCGTTGCGCCCCGCGCCCCCAACTGGCGGCCGGCCCGTGAAGGAGCCTGCCATGTCGATGATCCGCGACCTGCGCGCCGCCGTCCGCCCGTCCCGGCGCCGCGACGACACCACGCCCTACCGCTACGAGACCTCCGCCCCGCCCTGCGCCAACAGCGCCATCGTCGACTGCGGTGTCTACCGCGAGGGCCGCCGGGTGAGTGAGCACGTCACCCCGGCCCAGGCGATGGCGAGTGTCCGCGCCGACGGTGGCTTCGCCTGGATCGGGCTGCACGAGCCCACCGAGGCCGAATTCGCCGGTATCGCCCAGGAGTTCGGCCTGCACCCGCTCGCCGTCGAGGACGCCGTCCACGCCCACCAGCGGCCCAAGCTGGAGCGTTACGACGACACCCTGTTCACCGTCTTCAAGACGGTCCACTACGTCGAGCACGCCGAGCTCACCGCGACCAGCGAGGTCGTGGAGACCGGCGAGGTGATGTGCTTCACCGGCCGGGACTTCATCGTGACGGTGCGGCACGGCGGCCAGGGCTCGCTGCGCGCCCTGCGGCACCGGCTGCAGGACGACCCGGAGCTGCTGGCCAAGGGCCCGTCGGCGGTGCTGCACGCCATCGCCGACCAGGTGGTCGACGGCTACATGGCGGTCGCGGGCGCGGTGCAGGACGACATCGACGAGGTGGAGATCGACGTCTTCAGCTCCGGCACCAACGGGAAGGGAACCGGCGCGAAGGGGTCCTCCGCCAAGGGGGGCGACGCCGGGCGGATCTACCAACTCAAGCGTGAGGTACTGGAGTTCAAGCGTGCGGTGTCGCCGCTGCTGCGGCCGATGCAGCTGCTGAGCGAGCGGCCGATGCGGCTGGTCGACGCGGACATCCAGAAGTACTTCCGGGATGTGGCCGACCACCTGGCGCGCGTCAACGAGCAGGTGCTGTCGTTCGACGACCTGCTCAACTCCATCCTCCAGGCCAACCTCGCGCAGGCGGCCGTCGCGCAGAACGAGGACATGCGCAAGATCACGGCCTGGGCGGCGATCTTCGCCGTACCGACGATGATCGCCGGGATCTACGGCATGAACTTCACCTACATGCCGGAACTGCACTGGAAGTTCGGCTATCCCGCCATGATGCTGGTGACGGTCGCGATCTGCTTCGGCATCCACCGGGGGTTCAAGCGGAACGGGTGGCTCTGAGGCGGCAGTTGGGGCCGCGCGTGGCGTTGTCAGACCCTCCTGCCATGCTCGGCGGCATGAGTGGTGACGAGGATGCGCAGTGTCCGGAGGACCTGGAATACGAGGACGAGCGGTCGGTGCCGATGAAGGCGCCGGCCACGCCCGGTGAGTGGGAGCTGCTGGCAGACAACTGGGCGAAGATCCACGAGGGTTACTACCTCGGCAGTGCCCGGCACGCAGTGCTCGAGTGCGCGCGGCACCTCGAGGCGAGTGTCGCGGCCGGTGCCGCGGACACCGCGCTGTGGGTGCTCGGGCTGTACTACATCGGGGATTACGTCATCCACGGCTCGCCCCATGCGGAGTCCGAGCACCGGGTCAGGGAGGTGATGGCCGGGGTCGAGCGGGCCCTCGGCGGCGTTCCGTGCAGCCATCCGTCGCATCCCTGTGACG
This sequence comes from Streptomyces sp. NPDC048483, assembly GCF_040651455.1. Lineage (NCBI taxonomy): Bacteria > Bacillati > Actinomycetota > Actinomycetes > Kitasatosporales > Streptomycetaceae > Streptomyces > Streptomyces sp. NPDC048483. The sequence goes on along the minus strand of NZ_JBEZJZ010000004.1, from coordinate 5,103 downwards.
ACGCTGCTGAGGAGGTCCTGCTCGAGGGCTTCCCCGCGGTCCTGGGGGTGCTGGCCCATCCGGAGCGGGACGAGGAATACGAGGCGGGCCTCGCCGAGGAGCTCGCCGACGAGGACGGCCACACCGACGACGCATGGCGGCAGTCCTGGTACGGGGCCCGGCTCACCCGGGAGATATGGGCCTGCCCTCGCAACCTGGCCGGGTTCGCGCGGGCACTGTTCACCTGAGGCGTCGCGTCTCAGCGCCTGGGCGGCTCCGGGAGGCCGCGGACCGGCCCATTAGGCTGGCCCGTATGACGGAGAGCGTGTCGCAGGCCCTGCAGGATCGGGCACTCATCGAAGAGGCCACGAAGAAGTCCGGCCTGATCTGGGTGCGGGGGACGACGGGCCCGGCACGGGCGCTGTGGCACCTGTGGCACGACGGGGCGGCCTGCCTGATCGGGGACGGGGCGGGCGAGCAGCCGCTGGCCGACCTCGGGCTCGCCGACGGCGGTACGGCGACGGTCACCGTACGGAGCAAGGACAAGGGCGGGCGGCTGGTCGCCTGGCAGGCGCGGGTCCATGAACTGGCGCCGGAGGGCGAGGCCTGGCGGGCCGCGGTCGAGGAGCTGAAGGGCAAGCGGCTCAACGCCCCGGACGCGGACACCCTCACGCAGCGCTGGGCGCGGGAGTGCCGGGTGCTGCGGCTGGAGCCGATGGGGGACGAGGCCACGCAGCGTCCCGGCCGGATGCCGGAGGAATCGCATGCCGCGCCGCCGCTGGCGACAACCGCCAGCACCCGGCGGCCGGCACCCGCGGCGCTGCCGAGGCTGCTGCGGCGGGGCCGTAAGGGCTAGGGGGCGAGGGCGTAGGGGCGGGGTGCGGGGGCCCCGGGCCGCCCCTCACCCCCGGCCCGAGATCCGCGAGCCGTAGTCGACGACCTGGTCCTTCGCCGGGGCCTTGAGCTCGACGCTCTTGCCCCAGTCGGCGAGCCGCAGCACGCCCGCGCCGCCCGCGCGCCGGAGCCGCAGCGGGTACGGCGTGCCCTCCAGGGAGACGTCCAGGGTGCCGCCGGCGCCTGCGGCTGCGGTGAGGCGGATGGTGCGGACGCCGTCGATGGTGCTGCGCTCCCCGGTGGCCAGCTTGCCGTGCAGCCCGAGCAGGCTGCCCAGCAGCGTGTCCTTGTCCGTGAAACCGCTGAAGCGCTTGTAGACGGGGTCGGCGGCGGGCACCTTGACGTACTTGCCGCCGAGTTTGGCCGCGGCGGACTCGTCGGGCGTACCGGACTTGGCGCTCTTCTCGCCGGCCCAGAAGGCGGCGTCCGCCTTGAGGTAGAGCGCATTGCCCACCCGCAGCAGCGAGAAGGCCGCCGCCTTGGTGCTCAGCTCGCCCTTGGCGCCGTTCTTCGCGAGCCGCATGTCGAGTTTGTAGGTGCGGCCCTGGCTGACGACGTTCCCGGAGAGCCGGACCGTATCGGACTGCTCGGCGGCCGCCCGCGCCTTGGATTCGATCTTCGCGGCGGGCAGCTTGCCGACGCCGTTGGTGCCCGCGTCCGGGTCCTGAGCGCCACAGCCCGCGAGCGCCGCGGCCAGTCCCGCGCACACCGCCCCGACGAGCGCCGCCCGTCCCGTGCGACGGCGGCCGGCCAGGTCTCGGGGGCGCGTCCCCAAGAGGGTTGCAGTCACGTCGGCTCTGCCTCCTGATGCGGGTGACCTCGACAGCAGTACGGCAGCGTACCTGGGCCGTGCGCGGTTTTCGGCGGGGTGCCGACCGCACACCCGTACGTGCTGGGGGCGGTCCCGGACGACCGTGGCGAGCGGCCGCCATACGGCCGTTCCCACCGGGGCGCCGCCGACCCGGGCGCGTTAGCCTGAACCCGACTCGAGGGCTCATTCCGGGCGGAACGGGAGAAAGGGAGGCACTGCGCATGGCAGTGGTCACTCCCCGGGTCTTCGTCTCCCATATCTCCGGCGTCGCCGTCTTCGACCCCAACGGCGACCAGGTGGGACGGGTGCGTGACCTGGTGGCGATGCTGCGGGTCGGCGCGCGGCCACCGCGGCTGCTGGGCCTGGTCGTCGAGGTGGTCAGCAGGCGCCGCATCTTCCTGCCCATGACCCGGGTGACCGGCGTGGAGTCCGGCCAGGTCATCACCACCGGCGTGGTCAATATGCGGCGCTTCGAACAGCGCGCCTCCGAGACGCTGGTGCTGGGCGAGCTGCTCGACCGCCGGGTGCGCCTGGTGGAGACCGGCGAGGAGGTCACCGTCCTCGACATCGGCATCATCCAGCTGCCCGCCCGCCGCGACTGGGAGATCGACAAGGTCTTCGTCCGCAAGGGCAAGGGCGGGGCGCTGCGCCGCAAGGGCGAGGCGATCACGGTGGAGTGGTCGGCGGTGACCGGGTTCTCGCGCGAGGAGCACGGGCAGGGCGCGGAGAGCCTGCTGGCCACCTTCGAGCAGCTGCGGCCGGCCGACCTCGCCGGCGTACTGCACCACCTCTCCCCCAAGCGGCGCGCCGAGGTCGCCGCGGCACTCGCCGACGACCGGCTGGCGGACGTCCTGGAGGAGCTGCCGGAGGACGACCAGATCGAGATCATCGGCAAGCTCAAGGACGAGCGGGCCGCCGACGTCCTGGAGGCCATGGACCCGGACGACGCCGCCGATCTGCTCTCCGAGCTGCCGGAAGAGGAGAAGGAACGGCTGCTGACCCTGATGCGGCCGGAGGAGGCCGCGGATGTGCGGCGGCTGATGTCGTACGAGGAGCGCACGGCGGGCGGTCTGATGACGACCGAGCCGATCGTGCTGCGCCCGGACGCGACGGTCGCGGACGCGCTGGCCCGGGTGCGCGACCCCGACCTCTCCCCGGCGCTGGCCGCCCAGGTGTACGTCTGCCGCCCGCCCGACGAGACGCCCACCGGCAAGTACCTGGGCCTGGTGCACTTCCAGCGGCTGCTGCGCGACCCGCCGTTCACCCTCGTCAGCTCCATCGCCGACACCGATCTGCCGGCCCTGGCCCCCGATACCCCGCTGCCCGAGCTGACCAGCTATCTGGCGGCGTACAACATGGTCTCCGCGCCGGTCGTGGACGAAAGCGGCTCGCTGCTCGGCGCGGTCACCGTCGACGACGTACTGGACCATCTGCTGCCGGACGACTGGCGGGAGGCCGAGCTGCACGGCTCGGGCGCGGCGGGCATGACCGGCGCGGCGCAGCTGCGGAGGGCCGCGGATGGGCGCTGAGGAGCGGGAGGGCGGCAGGGAGCGGGGGCGGGCGCACGGCGCCTCCGCGGTGCGCCGCGGCGCCCCCGACCGGCCGCGGGTGCGCCTGGACCAGCCGCGGGTGCCGCGCCGTACGTTCTGGCCGGAGTACGACCCGGAGGCGTTCGGGCGGCTGTCGGAGGAGATCGCCCGGTTCCTGGGGACCGGCCGGTTCATCGTCTGGATGACGGTCATCGTCATCGTGTGGATCGGCTGGAACGTCCTCGCGCCCGGTCATCTGAAATTCGACGAGTATCCCTTCATCTTTCTGACGCTGGCGCTCTCGCTCCAGGCCTCGTACGCGGCGCCGCTGATCCTGCTGGCGCAGAACCGCCAGGCCGACCGGGACCGGGTCACCCAGGAACAGGACCGCGCGCAGAACGAGCGCTCCATCGCCGACACCGAATATCTGACCCGGGAGATTGCCGCGCTGCGGCTGGGCCTGGGCGAGGTCGCCACCCGCGACTGGATCCGCTCCGAGCTGGAGGACCTGCTGCGCGACCTGGAGCTGCGCCGGATGGTCGAGGCGGAGAGTGACGAACGCGACCGCTGACGGCCTTACCGGAGGTCCGCTCCAGCGCCGTACCATCGGGGCATGGCTACCGACACGCCCCAGCCCAATGGCTCCGCGCCCAGCGAGGACGCGGTCCGCGCCGCGCTCGCGACGGTGAACGATCCCGAGATCCACCGCCCCATCACCGATCTGGGGATGGTCAAATCGGTGGAGATCGGGGCGGACGGCGCGGTGGCGGTCGTGGTCTACCTCACCGTCTCCGGCTGCCCGATGCGCGAGACGATCACCAACAACGTGCGTGCGGCGGTCGAGCAGGTCGAGGGCGTCACCTCCGTCGCCGTCGAGCTGGAGGTGATGAGCGACGAGCAGCGCAAGGAGCTGGCGACGTCGCTGCGCGGCGGTACCGCCGAGCGCGAGGTGCCGTTCGCCCGGCCCGGCTCGCTGACCCGTGTCTACGCCGTCGCCTCCGGCAAGGGCGGTGTCGGCAAGTCGTCGGTGACCGTGAACCTCGCGGCGGCGATGGCGGCCGACGGCCTGAAGGTCGGTGTGGTGGACGCCGACATCTACGGCCACTCCGTACCGCGGATGCTGGGCGCGTACGGCAAGCCCACCCAGGTCGAGAACATGATCATGCCGCCGTCGGCGAACGGCGTGAAGGTGATCTCCATCGGCATGTTCACGCCGGGCAACGCCCCGGTGGTCTGGCGCGGCCCGATGCTGCACCGCGCCCTCCAGCAGTTCCTCGCCGATGTGTACTGGGGCGATCTGGACGTGCTGCTGCTGGACCTGCCCCCGGGCACCGGCGACATCGCCATCTCGGTGGCGCAGCTCGTCCCGAACGCGGAGATTCTCGTCGTGACCACCCCGCAGCAGGCCGCGGCCGAGGTCGCCGAGCGGGCCGGTTCGATCGCCGTGCAGACCCACCAGAAGATCGTCGGTGTGGTCGAGAACATGTCCGGGCTGCCCTGCCCGCACTGCGACGAGATGGTCGATGTCTTCGGCACCGGCGGCGGCGAGCGGGTCGCCGAGGGCCTGACGAAGACGACCGGCACGCAGGTGCCGGTCCTCGGCTCCATCCCGATCGACGTCCGGCTGCGCGAGGGCGGCGACGAGGGCAAGCCGGTCGTGCTGACCGACCCGGACTCCCCCGCCGGCTCGGCGATCCGCGCCATCGCGGGCAAGCTGGGCGGCCGTCAGCGGGGCCTGTCGGGCATGTCGCTGGGGATCACCCCGCGCAACAAGTTCTGAGCGGCGTACTCGAACCATGCGGAAGGGGGGGGGCCCCCCCGGGCCCCCCCCGGCGCGGGGGGCGCCGCGCGGGGGCGCGCAGCCCACGTACGCCCCCCGCGCGGGGGTGC